>CBCSOI010000016.1:0-14229 GCA_965141595.1 uncultured Atopobiaceae bacterium
CCCAACCGATGGTGTTGGGCTCGCCGCAGGCGAGGCCGGCCATGATGGTCTCGAGGTCGCCGCCCACGATGCGCGGGTCGCCGTCGGCCGCCTTGGCGCTCTGGTACAGGCAGTCGGCCGCGCCCGCCTCCATGACCACGAACGTGGGCGGGCAGCTGGGGAACAGGTTGGCGAAGTAGCCCACCACTGAGCTGGCGAGCGAGCCCACGCCGGCCTGGACGAACACGTGGGTCGGGCGGTTGACCTCGAGGGCACGGAGCTGCTCGGCGGCCTCGGAGCTCATGGTGCCGTAGCCCTGCATGATCCAGGAGGGGATCTCCTCGTAGCCGTCCCAGGCGGTGTCCTGGACGATGACGCCGTGCTCGGTCTCGTCGGCCTCCTTGGCCGCCAGGCGCACGCAGTCGTCGTAGTTGAGCTCCTCGATGGTGACCTCGGCGCCCTCCTTGGCGATGTTCTCGAGGCGGGTCTGCGTGGAGCCCTTGGGCATGTGCACGACCGCCTTCTGGCCGAGGCGGTTGGCCGCCCAGGCGACGCCGCGGCCGTGGTTGCCGTCGGTGGCGGTGAAGAAGGTGGCCTGCCCGAAGTCCTTCTGGAGCTCGTCGCCGGTGAGGTAGTCGAAGGTGGTGTCGGCGATGTCGCGACCGGTCTGCTGCGCGATGTAGCGGGCCATGGCGAACGAGCCGCCGAGGACCTTGAAGGCGTTGAGGCCGAAGCGGTAGCTCTCGTCCTTGACGTAGAGGCCGCCGAGACCCAGGCGGCCGGCCATGCCCTCGAGGTCGGCGAGGGGCGTTACGGAGTACTGGGGGAAGCCCTCGTGGAAGGCACGGGCCGCGGCCACGTTGTCGAGCGACATGATGGGCAGGTTCGCGTCCTCGCTCTTGGGGCACTTGTTGAGGACCCACTTCATCTCCGGCAGCTGCATGGACATTCCCTTCCCTGTTACTGGACCCACACGTTCCTTTTGGGAGCCAAACTTTTTGTTTGGTCATCCCAACTATAGTCTGTTCGAGGGGGGTTGCAAGGCTCATCCCCCGGTCTCCCCCTTCCGGCGCCCGTTAACCGGTAGACGGTCGTTCGAGGGCTGTGAGCGGGGGGTTTCGCTCTGCCTCCCCCATCGTCGGAACACAACGGGAGGGCCCCGGGTCCGCACCCGGGGCCCTCCTCGGGGCAACACGTGAATCGGGCTTTTGGGCCTCCGCGCTAGAACTTGCCGTCCTTGAGCTGGGCCACGTAGTCCTCGAACTTGGCCTTGGTGTCGGCGTCCACGATCTTGTCGGACACGGCGCCGGCGTACACGCCGCCGTTGGAGAGGTCGCCCGTGATGGTCTTCTTGCCGAAGGAGCCGCTCTCCACGTCGTCCATGACCTGGTTGGTCATCTTGACGTTGTCGGTGACCACCGAGACGAGGATGAGCTCGGGGTCGGTGTCGGTGATGTCACCGGGCTGCCCGATGTCGAAGTGGCCGGCACCGGCCTCCTTGAGGGCCTCGCGGGCACCGGTGTCGACGATGGAGGCGTCACCGAACATGACGTCGACGTTGTTGGAGTTGATCATCGTGGTGGCCAGCTCCTTGCCCTTGGCGGCGTCGGAGAAGCTGTTGGAGTAGGCCGTGGTCACCTTGATGTCGGGGTTGATCTTCTGGGCCGCCTCGGTGTAGCCCTTGATCTTGTTGAGGGTGGTGTCGAGCTCCATGGCGCCGATGAAGCCGATGTTGTTGGTCTTGGAGGTCAGGCCCGCCATGATGCCGGCGATCTGGCCGATCTGCACGGTGTCTGGCATGGTGCACTCGATGTTGTCGTAGTCGTCGACCTGGTCGTTGAAGATGCAGAACTTGGCGTCGGGGTTGGACTTGGCGCAGTCCTCGACGGAGGCGGTGTACTGGTTGCCCGGGGCGATCACGAGGTCGTAGCCCTGGTCGACGTAGTCCTGCATGGTGGTGGTCCAGTCGGCCTGGGCGACGTTCTCGGTGTAGGCGGTCTCCCAGCCGTGGTCCTTGGCTGCCTGGACCATGGCGTCGTAGCAGGAGGCACCCCAGCCGCCGTCGTTCACGGGGCCGTCGAGGATCATGGCAACCTTCTTGCCGGAGCCGCCGCCCTCGGTGCCGGAGTCGCCGGAGCCGGAGTCGCCGGAGCCGCCGCAGGCGGTGAGGCCGGCCACGCACACCACGGCGAGCATGGAGCACATGAACAACGCGAGCCATTTCTTGACGTTCCTCATAGACACACCTTTCTCTGCGCGCCCCTCTTGAGCGGGGCGCTCTCCTGGGCCCTGGCCACAGGGCCCCTTGGGACCTGTGGGTCAGCGTTCCTCTCGGAAGTAGGGTTTTCCGTTGGCCTTGGGGCCACCCTTCTGGGCGTTGAAGAAGAACAGGGCGACGATGGTGAAGACATAGGGGATCATGGCGAAGAACTGGTACGGGACCGTAGGCGCGGAGACCTGCAGCGCGATCTGCACGGCGTCGAAGAAGCCGAAGAGCAGCGTGGCGCCGAGGATGCCCACCGAGCTCCAGCGGCCGAAGATCACCGCGGCCAGGGCGATGAAGCCGCGGCCCGCCACCACGCCGGTGGCGTAGGTGCTCGTGTAGCAGAGGGTCAGGAAGGCGCCGCCGATGCCGGCGAGGGCGCCGCAGACCACCGAGGCGAGATACTTGGTCTTGATGGCGTCGATGCCCAGGGTCTCCGCGGCCTGCGGGTTCTCACCCACGGAGCGGAAGTTGAGGCCGCCGCGGGTGCGGGCGAAGTAGAACCAGCACAGGGGGACGGCGATGTAGGCGAGGTACGCCAGGAGCGTCTGGTTGAACAGGATGTCGCCCACGAACGGGATGGCCGAGAGGCCGGGGATGGCAAGCTTGTCCATGGTGGTGCCCTGGACGAGGGTGGAGCCGTCGCCGAAGATCACCTTGTAGGCGAAGGTGGCTATGCCCGGCGCCAGGATGTTGATCGCCATGCCCGTCACCGTCTGGTCGACGCGCAGGGAGACGGTGCAGAAGGCGTACACCATGTTCACCGCGATGCCCGCCACGGCACCGCACAGCACGCCGAGCCAGAGGTTACCGGTCTGGTAGCCCACGACGAAGCCGGTGAAGGCGCCGATGGTCATGAGGCCGTCGAGGCCGATGTTCACGAGGCCGGCGCGCTCGGAGAAGAGCTCGCCCAGGGCCACGAAGAGCAGGGGCACGGTCATGCGGATGGTCGTGGCCAGCACGTCTGGCATGGAACCGAGGAAGGCTTCCATTACTTGCTCACCTCCACGTTCTGGTCACCGGAGGCCGGGGGAACGAGACCCTCCTGGTCCATGGGGCGACGGTTGAGCAGGTTCTTGAAGGTGGGGAGCTTCATGAGGGCCATGCCGGACACCGCGAAGATGATGATCAGGGCGCGGATGATGTCGAGGATGGCCGAGGGGACCATGATGCCCACCTGCATGGAGGAGGCGCCGGTTGTGAGCATGCCGAAGAACAGGGCGACCACCATGGAGCCGATGGGGTTGAGCTGGGCGATGAGCGCGATGGCCACGCCCGAGAAGCCGAACCCGGCCCCGAAGCCCGTCATGAGGCGATACTGGCGGCCGAGGAGGTCCACCGAGCCGCCGAAGCCGGCGATGGCACCGGAGATGATGAAGGACAGGAGCACGAGGCGCTTGACGGGGAAGCCCGCCACACGGGCCGCGGTGGGGTTGATGCCCACGGCGCGGATCTTGAAGCCGAAGCTCGTCTTGTAGATGACGTACCAGACGAGCACCGCCATGAGGATGGCGATGATGACGCCGAAGTGCATGCGGTCGACGCGGATGAGGTTCACGCTGTCGGCCACGGCGGGCGTCTGGAGGTTGCCGGAGTCGGGGTCGTGGAACGGGCCCGAGTAGATGTAGTTCATGAACAGCGTGGCCACGTAGTTGAGCATGATCGTGGTGATGAGCTCGTTGAGGCCGCGGGTGATCTTCATGACGCCGGGGAGGAGGCCCCAGACGCCGCCGGCGACGATGCCCACGAGGATGCCGAGCAGCACGCCGGGCACGCCCTGGGCCCCTGTGACCTGCAGCACCATCATGGTCACCGTGGCACCCATGATGAACTGGCCCTCGCCGCCGAGGTTGAAGACACCGCACTTGTAGGCGAACGCCACGGCCAGGGAGGTGAAGATGAGCGGGCACGCGCTCATGAGCGACTGCGCCACGCGACCGGGATTGCCGAGGGCCCCGGAGAACAGCAGGGCGTATCCTTCCACGGGGTTCTTGCCGAGGCACAGGATGATCACGGCGCCCACCACGAAGGCCAGGAGGATGGCCACGATGGGGATGACGATGCCGAGGGTCTTGTCGCGGTACCGCTTGCCGAACTTGGTGAATCTGCTCACTTGGTCTCACCTACTTTCCTGCCATCGCGAGGCTGATCTGGTCGATGGGCGGGTTGTCGCCCGGGTACTGGCCCATGATCTCGCCCTCGAACAGCACCGCGATGTGGTCGGAGAGCTTGAGGACCTCGTCGAAGTCGGCGGAGATGAGCAGGACCGCGCACCCCTTGTCGCGCTGGGCCACGATGGAGTCGTGGATGAAGTTGGTGGCGCCGATGTCGAGGCCGCGGGTGGGGTACACGGCGACGAGCACCTCGGGGTCGCCGTCGAGCTCGCGCGCGAGGATGACCTTCTGCTGGTTGCCGCCGGAGAGGCTGCGCGCCGTCTGGTTGACCGAGGTGCAGCGGATGTCGTTCTCCTCGCGCTTCTTCTCGGCGTACTCCTGGATGGCGCCGGACTTGAGCCAGAGGCCGTGACCGATGGAGAAGCGGTCGGACTCCGTCTCCTTGAGGATGAGGTTCTGGGCGATGGTCATGTCGCCCACGAGGCCCATCTTGTTGCGGTCCTCGGGAATGTTGCCGAGACCCTGGTCGATGAAGTCCTCGGGCGAGAACACGGCCACGCGCTCGCCGTTGCGCCACACCTCGCCCCCCTCGGGCGCGATGAGGCCGGCGACGAGGGCGGCGAGCTGCGACTGGCCGTTCCCGTCGATGCCGGCGATGCCGACGATCTCGCCCGCGTGGACGGTGAGGTCGACGTTCCTGAGGCCGCCGTGCTTCTCCTCGGGGTGGTAGGAGACGCCCTTGATCTCGAGGACCGGCTTGCCGCCGTCGACCTTCTCGTAGGTGCTCTCCACGTAGTGGTGGCCGATCATGAGGTCGGAGAGCTCCTGGCCGTTGGTGTCGGCCATCTCGAGGGTCTCAACCGACTCGCCGGCACGGAGCACGGTGACACGGTCGGAGATACGGGTGACCTCGCGCATCTTGTGGGAGATGAAGATGACCGACTTGCCCTCGGCCGTGAGCGACTGGAGGATCTCGAAGAGCCCCTCCACCTCCTGGTCGGTCAGGACCGCCGTCGGCTCGTCGAGGATGAGCAGCTCGGCGCCGCGGTAGAGGACCTTGAGGATCTCGACGCGCTGCTGCATGCCGATGGACATCTCGCTCACGGGGAGGTCGAGGTCGACCTCGAGGCCGTAGCGGTCGGCCAGCTCCATGATGGCCTTCTTGTCCTTGGCCTCCTCGATGAGGGGCGACGGGTTGACCTTGGAGCCCAGGATGATGTTCTCGAAGCCGGTCATGGCCTCGATGAGCATGAAGTGCTGGTGCACCATGCCGATGCCGTGCTCGACGGCGACTGCCGGAGAGGTGATGTGGACCTCCTCGCCGCCCATGAAGATCTTCCCCTCGGTGGGCTGGTAGAGCCCGATGAGGATGTTCATGAGGGTCGACTTGCCCGCTCCGTTCTCTCCGAGGAGCGTGTGGACCTCGCCGCGCCTGATGTCGAGGTTCACGCCGTGATTGGCGTAGAACGTCCCGAAGCGCTTGCTGATCCCCTCCATCCGCAGCATTTCTTCCATACGACCGCCTTTCCCAGGTGCCGATAGACTGGTGACAAGAAACGGGTGCAGTGCGTGCTAGGAGAAAAATAGGGGAACCTGTTGGAGTATATCCCTCAGTTTCCCCCAAATTCCCCTCCTTCCCTCACGGGGATCCTTCGTCTTCCGCGAACGGAAAAAAGAGGGAAACCACGCACCGCACCCGCGTTTTGTGCTATGGGCGCAATGGGGGATCAGACCAGGCCCGCCTCCCGAAACCCCTCGAAGAGACGCTGCGGGGTCATGGGCGCCTCGTAGAGTTTCACGCCCGTGGCGTCCAGGATGGCGTCGCGGATGGCGGGTGCCGCGGGGATGGCCGGCGGCTCGCCGAGCGACTTGTTGCCGAAGGGCCCGGTGGGATCCCACGTCTGCACGAAGTCGGCCGTGAGGTCCGGGATGTCCATGGTGGTGGGCACCTTGTAGTCGAGGAAGTTGTCGTTGAGCGTGCGGCCGGTGGCCGGGTCCTCGAGGAGCTCCTCGTAGAGGCCGAAGCCGATGGACTGGGCGATGCCGCCGTGCACCTGACCCGCGGCCGTGGCGGGGTTGATGATCTGGCCGGAGTCGTGGACCTGGACGACGTTTCTGACCTGCACCTTGCAGAGGGGGACGTCCACCTCGACCTCCACGAAGGAGGCGCCCAGGCAGAAGGAGTTGAGGTCGGTCTGGGCCGTGCCCTCGGCGCTGATCTGCTGGGAGTCGGTGCGGGAGTAGTACGCGATGCAGGAGAGCTCGCCGAGGCTCATGACGCGCTCGGGCCGGTCGCGGTCGGGTCCCCCCACGATCCAGCCGTCCCTGAGGTCGAGGTTCACCCCGTCGGGGACGAGGCCGGCGGCGTAGGAGAGGATCTTCTCCCTGAGCTCGGCGGCCACCTTCTTGATGGCGATACCCGTCACGTAGGTCTGGCGGCTCGCATAGGCGCCGGCACCGTAGGGGCTCACGTCGGTGTCCTGGGTGGACAGGATGTGCACGGCGTCCAGGGGCACGCCGACGGCGTCGGCGCACATCTGGCACATGACCGTGTCGCAGCCCTGGCCGATCTCGGTGGCACCGAGCTCGAGCATCACGGAACCGTCCTCGGCCAGCACCATGCGGGCGCTCGCGGTCTCGAGCTCGAGGCCGGCGACGGAGCACTTGTAGCAGAGCAGGGCCATGCCCACCCCGTGACGGATGGGGCCGGTCTCGTCGGCGTAGAGGCGCTTCTTCTCGTCCCAGCCGATGAGCTCCTTGCCGCGCTCCACGCACTCGGGGAGACCGTTGGAGACGCACACGAGGGGGGCGGGCCAGAACGGGTCGGAGTAGCCGAGCTTGATGGCGTTCCTGAGGCGGAAGTCGGCGCCGTCCCAGCCCATGTCGTAGGCGATGTCGCCCATCATGCACTCGGCCGCCCACGTGCTCTCGGGCACGCCGTAGGCACGCATGGCCCCGGCGGTGGACTGGTTGGAGTAGTAGGTGAGCGCCTTGGTGTAGCAGGCCTTCTCCTGGCCGGAGTACATGTAGCGGAACGACCCCTGGCCGTTGGCGACGATGGCCTGCCCATGGCTGGCATAGCCGCCGGAGTTGGAGTACCCCTCGCAGGAACGGGCGACGAGGTTCATCTCGTCGTCCCACGTGGCCTGGGCCTCGAAGCGCTTGGGCTGGCGCGACCGCGTGTAGGCGAAGACCTCCTCGCGGGTGAGCTCGAGCAGCACGCAGCGGCCGCCGACCTTCTTGCAGAGCCAGGCATTGAGGGGCTCGTAGAGCACGTCCTGCTTGTTGCCGAAGCCGCCGCCCACGCAGGGCTTGATCACGCGCACCTTGCCCCAGGGGATCTCGAGGGCGAGGCCGATGGAGTGGCGGATGATGTGGGGGATCTGGGTCGAGGTCACGCAGACGATGCGGTCACCCTCCATGTAGCAGTAGGAGAGGCAGGTCTCGATGTGAGCCTGCTGCTGACGCGGGGTGCGCATGGTGTAGGCGCCGTGGTGGAGGGCCGGGTCGGCGTGGATCTCCTCGATGGACCCGTAGCCCGTGCCCTCGAGGTCGGTGCGGGTGTCCCACTCGGCCTGGACGTTGCCCGGGAACTCCTCGTGGACGGGCGGGGCGCCCTCCGGCGGGTTCACGGCGTCCTCGTAGTCGAAGATGATGGGGTACTCCTCGTACTCCACCTTCACGGCGCGCACGGCGCGCTCTGCGGCGACGGCGTCCTCGGCCACGACGGCCGCGATGTTGTCGCCGTACTGACGCACCCGGGCGTCGAGGATGTGGCGGTCCTCGATGTCCCCGCGGTGCGCGGGGTCGACCACCCACGGGTGGCCGGCGGTGTAGATCTGGTAGGTCGGCAGGTCGGGGTCGAAGCAGGTGAAGACGCCCACCACGCCGGGGACCCTCTCGGCCTCCGAGGTGTCGATGGACAGGACCCGGCCCGAGGCGACGGTGGACCTCACGACCTTGGCTACCAGGTGTGGGTTGGGGACGAGGTCGGCCGTGAACTGGGCACGGCCGGTGACTTTGTCGAGGGCATCGACGCGCGTCACGCTTTTTCCGATGGCCATGGCTACCCCTTTGGGAAAACGTGGGCGAAACGCGGGTGCTGTGGCGGGAGTCCGGGTATATGCTCGAAGCTGAGGTACACGTGGCCTGACGGCGCCCCGCGGGGTCGAACCGTCCGGTGTCACCGTCCCTCGCCTTCCGTGCGGCGCCCCTCTCCCGCCAGGTCCGGGGGCGCCGCACGTCGCTTCCTCGGGCGTCAGGCGGCGTCGTCGTCCTTGCCCACCATGCCGTTGACGAGGTTCACGGCCTTCTCCACGGCGTTGACGATGATCTGGTAGCCGGTGCAGCGGCAGAGGTGCCCCGAGAGGGCCTTGCGGATCTCGTCGCGGGTGTAGGTCTTGCCGGAGCGCACGAGCTCCTCGGCCGACATGATGATGCCGGGGATGCAGAAGCCGCACTGGACGGCGAACTCGTCCACGAAGGCCTGCTGGACCGGGTCGAGGGTGCCGTCGGCGGCCTGGAGCCCCTCGACGGTCTCGATGGTCTTGCCCTCGGCCCAGGCGGTGAGGTAGAGGCAGGTGTCGGTGGCGACGCCGTCGATGAGGACGGTGCAGGCGCCGCACTCCCCCACCTCGCAGCCGCGCTTGACGGACGTGAGGCCCAGGCGGTCGTGCAGGGTGTCGAGCAGGCACTCGCGCACGTCGTATCCCACCTGGACGGGCTTGCCGTTGACGGTGCAGCTCAGGATCTTCATTTCCATGATGCGCTGGAACCTCCCTTGTTGGCGGCGTTCACGAGAGCGCGCTTGCTCATCTCTTTGATCAGTTGCATGCGGAAGTCCTTGGAGGCGCGCCAGGAGTCGCGGGGGTGCAGGTCCTCCAGGGCGGCGTCGCCCACGAGCCCCGCGGCCTCGGCCACGGTCTTGCCTCGTGCGGCGTCCTCGGCGGCATGGGAGCGGCACGGGGTGGGACCGGCCACGCCGTAGGCGAAGCGGACGTCCTCGATGGTCTCGTGGTCGTCGGCGAGCTTCACGAGGCAGCAGCAGCCCATGGTCGCGATCTCGAGGGCGTTGCGCTTGCCGTACTTGATGTAGTCGCCGGTGAAGCCCTCGTAGTGGTCGCGGGGGATCTGGATGGAGACGAGGAGCTCGTCGTGCTCGCGGACCGTCCTGCCCGGGCCGGTGTACCACTCCTCGATGGGCACCGTGCGGCGGCCGTTCGGCCCCGCGAGCACGAGGCGCGCGCCGAAGGCGAAGAGCGTGGAGGCGGTGTCGGCCGAGGTGATGCCGTTGGCCACGTTGCCGCCGATGGTGCCGGAGACACGCAGCTGCGGGCCGCCGGGGGTGTCGCAGGCGTCGCAGAGCACCGGGACGCGCTCCTGGCAGACGGGGTCCCGGTTGACGGCCTGGAACCAGGTGATGGGGCCGATGCAGACCGTCTCGTCCTCGTCGAGGGTGACGCCCCAGAGCTCGTCGCGCAGCTCGTGGATGGACACCAGCTCGGTGGGCCCGAAACGCCCCTCGCGGATCTGGACCAGGACGTCCGTGCCGCCGGCGATCACCTTCGCGTCGGGGTGCTCGCTGAGGGCCTTCACGGCGTCTTGGACGCTCGTTGCCTCGTGGAAGTAGGTGATGTCATACATGGGTTAGATCAGTCCCTCCTTCTTGAATCCCTCGAAGAGCCTCTGAGGGGTCATGGGCGCCTCGTAGAACTTGACGCCCGTGGCGTTGAGGATCGCGTCCCTCACCGCGGGGGCCGCGGGGATGCAGGGGCACTCGCCGAGTGCCTTGTTGCCGTAGGGGCCGGTGGGGTCGTAGGTCTCCACGAAGTCGGCCGTGAGGTCGGGCAGGTCCATCATGGTGGGGATCTTGTAGTCGAGCAGGTTGTTGTTGCGGATGGACCCGTCCTTGGGGTTGGTGAGCAGCTCCTCGGAGAGGGCCATGCCCACAGACTGCGCGATGCCGCCGTGGACCTGCTGCTCCGCGGTCTTGGGGTTGATGATCACGCCGGAGTCGTGCACCTCCACGACGTCGTTGACCGTGACCTTGGCCAGCGGGATGTCCACAGTGAGGTCGACGAAGCAGGCGCCCATGGCGAAGGTGTTCTCCTGCACGTTGATGCCGTCCTGGGCCTCGATCTGCCTGGCGTTGGTGGGGTGGTAGTACGACTGGATGGAGACGTCGGCGATGGTGGTCACCTCGTTGCCGGCGACGTCGTAGATGACGCCGTCGCGCATGTCGAAGGGGGCCTGGTGCTTGGGATAGAGGAAGTGCGCGTAGTCGAGGATCTTCTCGCGCAGCTCCTCGGCCACCTTGCGGCAGGCCGTGCCGGCCACGTAGGTCTGGCGACTGGCGTAGGCGCCGGAGTCGTAGGGCGTCACGTCGGTGTCCTGCTGGCTCACGATGTGCACCATCTCGGTGGGCACACCCACGGTCTCGGCGGCCATCTGGGAGAAGACGGTGTCGGCGCCCTGGCCGATCTCGGTGGCGCCCATCTGCAGCATGATGGAGCCGTCCTGGGCGAGGTTCATGCGCACGTTGGAGGTCTCGAGGGAGAGGCCGGCGACGGACGTCTTGTAGGAGAAGAGGGCCATACCCACGCCGTGGCGCACGGGACCGGTCTGGTCCTTGTAGGCGGCACGTTTCTCGTCCCAGCCGATGAGCTCCTTGCCCTTGGCGACGCACTCGTCGATGCCGCGGGAGTAGCAGCACAGGGGTCCGGGCCAGAACGGGTCCTTGTAGCCCAGCTCCATGAAGTTGTTGAGGCGGAACTCGGCGCCGTCCCAACCCATGTCGTAGGCGATGTCGCTCATGAGCACCTCGGCCGCCCAGTTGCCCTCGGGCACGCCGTAGGCGCGCATGGCGCCGGCGCAGGTCTCGTTGGAGTAGAAGGTGGTGGCGACGCCGTGGTGCGCCAGCTCCTTGGCCGAGTACTCCTGACGGAAGGAGTTGGCGGTGTTGGCCATGAGCGCGTGGCCATGGGCGGCGTAGGATCCCTGGTTGGACCAACCCTCGAGGCTGCGGGCCTTGAGATTCATGTCGTCGTCCCACGCGGCGTCGATGTGGCACTCCTTGGGCTGGCGCGACCGCGTGTAGGCGAAGACCTCCTCGCGGGTGAGCTCGAGCAGCACGCAGCGGCCGCCGACCCTCTCGCAGAGCCAGGCGTTGAGGGGCTCGTAAAGGATGTCCTGCTTGTTGCCGAAACCGCCGCCGATGTAGGGCTTGATGACGCGGACGTCTCCCCACGGGCGCCCGAGGGCCTGGGCCACGATGCGGCGGCAGATGTGGGGCAGCTGGGTCGAGGAGACCACCACGATGCGGTCGCCCTCGGCGTAGGCGAAGGAGAGGCAGAGCTCGATGTGGGCCTGGGACTGACGCGGCGTCTTCACCTCGATGTGGGTGCGGTGCCACTGCGGGTCCTCGAGGATCTGCTCCACGGAGTCGTAGCCGCCCTTGACCTCGGTGCGGTTGTCCACGTGGGCGATGATGTTGTTGGGCCGGGCCTCGTGCAGCGGCGGGAACTCCTCCGCGCGGTCGATCGCCTCGAAGCGCGTGAGCTCGAGCGGGTACTCCTCGTACTCCACCTTCACGGCGCGCACGGCGCGGTCGGCGGCGACGGTGTCCTCGGCCACGACCGCGGCGACGACGTCGCCGTACTGGCGCACACGCTGCGTCAGGATGTTGCGGTCCTGGATGTCCTGGTGCGACGGGTCGCACGACCAGGGGTGGCCTGCGGTG
The DNA here is from genome assembly GCA_965141595.1 of uncultured Atopobiaceae bacterium. Taxonomy (GTDB): domain Bacteria; phylum Actinomycetota; class Coriobacteriia; order Coriobacteriales; family Atopobiaceae; genus Granulimonas. The sequence goes on from CBCSOI010000016.1 coordinate 12,095, forward strand.
CCGAAGGGCTGCTTGGGAAGCTCCGGGTCGAAGCAGGTGAACACGCCCACCACGCCCGGAATGGCCTCGGCCTCGGACGTGTCGATGGACACCACGCGGCCGTTGCCGACGGTGGCGAGCACCATCTTGGCCACCAGGTGGTCGGTGGGCAGGAGGTCGTAGCAGTACTTGGCCCTGCCTGTGACCTTGTCGAAGGCGTCCACTCGCTTGAGCGGCCTACCTACCTCCTTGAACTCCTTCATCGATTGACCTTCTTTCAAAAGATCCCGTGGCGTGCCGCCGGTCCCGGGGCCCGCGGCACGCCCCTGTTACCTGAGGGGGGGCTACTCCCCTGCGCCGGCCTTGGCGGCCTTCTTGGCGGCGACCGCGGCGGCGATCTGCTCGGGCGTCATCTTGGCGGCCTTCTTGGGCTTCTTGGCGTAGGGGGTGTCCTCCATGGGGAGCTTGTTGCGCACCTTGCCGTCGCGGGCCATGTAGGCGCCGGCGATGGCCTGGGCCGTGGGGATGGAGCTGATCTCGCCGATGCCCTTGGCGCCGTAGGCGAAGGGCAGCAGCTCGTCCTTCTCGACGTAGATGGCGTGGATGTCGGGGATGCGGTCGGCCCGGAGGAGGCCCAGGGTGCCGTACTTGGCCGTGGGCACGCAGTCCTTGAGGGGGAAGTCCTCGGTGAGGCCGTAGCCCATGGACATGAGCACGCCGCCCTCGATCTGCCCCTGGATGGCGATGGGGTTGACCACCTTGCCGGAGTCGTGGGCCTGCCAGATCTGGGAGACGAAGCCCTCGTCGTCGAGGATGGCCACGGAGGTGGCGAAGCCGTAGGCGACGTGGCTCTTGGGATAGGGGACGTCGGCGCCCAGCTTGTCGGTGGGGTCGAAGAACTCCTCGTAGTACTCGCGGCCCTCGAGGGCGGCGAGGTCGCCGCCCACCTCGTCGAGGTCGCGGCGCAGGTCGTCTCCCACCATGCGCACGGCCTCGCCGGAGATGAGCGTCTGGCGCGAGCCGGAGGTCGTGCCGGAGTCGGGGCCGAGCTCGCTGCTCACGGGCATCATGCGCACCGTGTCGAGGGGAAGCCCCGTGGCCTCGCAGGCCATCTGGGCGAAGACCGTCTTGCAGCCCTGCCCGATGTCGGATGCGGCGCAGTAGACGCAGGCCACGCCGTCGCGCACCACGATGCGGGCGCGGCCCTTGTCGGGCAGGCCCACGCCCACGCCGGCGTTCTTCATGGCGCAGGCGACGCCCGCGTGGTCGGCGTTGGCCTCGTAGACGTCGCGGACGGCCTCGAGGGTCTCCTTGAGGGCCGTGGAGCAGTCGGCGATCTGGCCGTTGGGCAGGACCTTGCCGGGCTCGATGGCGTTGCGGTAGCGGATCTCCCAGGGCGAGATGCCCGCCTTCTGGGCGAGGAGGTCGAGGCAGACCTCGAGGGCGTACTCGGTCTGGCAGACGCCGAAGCCGCGGAAGGCGCCCGCGGGCGGGTTGTTGGTGTAGTAGCCGTACCCGCGGATGTCGGTGTTCTGGTAGCAGTAGGGGCCCGGGGCATGGGTGCAAGCGCGCTCGAGCACGGGGCCGCAGAGCGAGGCGTAGGCGCCGGTGTCGAAGTAGACGTCGCAGTCCAGGCCCACGAGCACGCCGTCGGCGTCGCAGCCCACGGTGAACGTGGCCTCCATGGCATGGCGCTTGGGGTGGAAGCGGATGGACTCGTCGCGGGTGAGCTTCGCCTTCACCGGGCGCCCCACGGCGCGTGCGGCGAGGGCGGCGAGGTGCTGCACCGAGACATCCTCTTTGCCGCCGAAGCCGCCGCCGACGAGGGCGTTCTCGACCACGACGCGCTCGGGCTCGTCGTCCCACCCGAACATGTGCGCGACCTCCTTGCGGGTGTCGTACACGCTCTGGTCGGTGGTGACGATGCGGACGCCGTCCTCGGTGGGCCAGGCGACGGCGCACTCGGGCTCGAGGAAGGCGTGCTCGGTGAAGGGGGTGGTGAAGCTCTCGGTGACCGTGTAGGCGGCCTCGGCGAGCGCCGCCTTGGCGTCGCCGCGGGTGATGTGGCGCTGCTGGCAGAGGTTCCCGCCCTCGTGGATGGCGGGGGCGCCCTCGGCGGCGGCCTCGCGCACGTTGCGCACCGGCTCGAGGACCTC
>CBCSOI010000017.1:0-13868 GCA_965141595.1 uncultured Atopobiaceae bacterium
TCGGCCCGGGGCACGTATCGCCAGATACGGGCCACGGAGCCGAGCCGGAGCCCCCGTGATGCACAGCCCCGGACCCATGGGACGAAGGCCCCGCAGCCCCTACACGTTGAAGCGGAAGTGCATCACGTCGCCGTCCTGCACGACGTAGTCCTTGCCCTCCATGCGCAGCTTGCCCTGGGCGCGGCACCCGGCCTCGCCGCCCAGCTCCACATAGTCCTCGTAGCCGGCGACCTCGGCCTTGATGAAGCCGCGCTCGAAGTCCGAGTGGATCACGCCGGCGGCCTGCGGGGCCTTGGCGCCCACGGGGATGGTCCAGGCCTTGACCTCCATGGGGCCCGCGGTGAAGTAGCTCTGCAGGCCCAGCGTGCGGTAGGCCGTCTGCGCCAGCGTCTCCAAGCCGCTCTTCTCCAGCCCTAGGCTCTCCAGGAAGTCCTTGGCCTCCTCGTCGCCCAGCTCGGCGAGCTCGGCCTCCACCTCGGCGCAGATGGGGATGGGCGTCTGGCCGTCGATGGGCGCCGGGGTCTCCCCCACCTTGTCCTCGTCGACGTTGGCCACGTAGATGACCGGCTTCATGGTGAGCAGGAACAGCTCCTTGGCGGCGGCGCGCTCGTCGTCGGTCATGTCCATGGCCGCGGCGCGCCTGCCGTCGTTGAGCCACGCCAGCAGGCGCTGGGCCACGGCGAGCTTGGGCGCCAGCTCCTTGTCGCGGCGGGCCTCCTTCTCCAGCTTGGGCAGCTGCTTGTCCAGCGTGGCGATGTCGGCGAGGATCAGCTCGGTCATGATCGTGTCGGCGTCGGCCGCCGGGTCCACCCGGCCGTCCACGTGCACGACGTCGGGGTCGGAGAAGTAGCGCACGACCTCGCAGATGGCGTCGGTCTCGCGGATGTTGGCCAGGAACTGGTTGCCCAGGCCCTCTCCGGCGTTGGCGCCCTTGACGAGGCCGGCGATGTCCACGAACTCCACGGTGGCGGGCACGATGCGGTCGGGGCTCACGATGGCGGCGAGCTCGCCCAGGCGGGCGTCGGGCACGTCCACGATGCCCACGTTGGGCTCGATGGTGGCGAAGGGGTAGTTGGCGGCCAGGCCGGCGCGCTTGGTGAGGGCCGTGAAGAGCGTGGACTTGCCCACGTTGGGCAGCCCGACGATGCCGATGGAGAGAGACACGGGGGTTCCTTTCTGGAGGGTGCTCCCCCCACTGTACCCCGCCCGGACGGCGCCGGGACGCGGGGGCGCCTCCTCCTCGGCCCGTTCTCGACCGCCGAAGAACCAGGACCCACGATCTGCGACGACACCGGTTTCGGACAAGCGCGCCAACTGGCTACTTGGTGCACTTGTCAGCAAGAAAAAGGGCCAAAAGGTGCACCAAGTGGCTAGCTGGCGCACCTTTTGGCCGAAAAACCCGCCCGAGACGCACCGAGTGGCTACTTGGCGCATCTCCGGGGCCGCGCCCCTAGTCCTCGCCGTCCCCCAGGGAGTCGGAGATGCGCTCCAGCATGTCGAGGCCGCGCATCACCGACGCCCGGCCCTGCTCCTTGAGCTTCTCCAGCTCCGCCTTGGACTCGGCGTCGCGCTCCCGGCGGTCCTTCTCTTCCTCGTCGGGCAGCACCAGCTCCGAGGCGTCGGTGAACTCGTACTCGATGGCGCCCGTGGGGCACACGTGCTCGCAGGCGCCGCACTGCACGCAGAACTCCGGCTCCACGCTCCACCGGCCGTCCTCGCTGATCTGGATGCAGCGCACCGGGCACACGTCCTCGCACTTGCCGCAGAGCGTGCAGAGGCCCATGTCGCACACCGGCCGGTAGAGGTCGATGTTGCCGGCCAGCTCCGGGTGCTTCTGGAGGGCCCCCATGACCTGCTTGCGGCGGTCGGTGAGCACGCGGCGGCGGTTCTTGGCGTTGGTGACGCCCACGGCCTTGTCCAGGGCGTGCTGCACCTGGTCCATCTGTCTCTTGTGGGCGTCGAGGAGCCCGCGCACCCGCTTGGCGGCGGTGAGGACGGGGTTGGTGCGGCTCACGAGGCGCTCGCCGCTCTTCATGATGTTCTCCACGAACTCCTTGCGCTGCCAGCTGCGGCGCACCTCGCAGGTGAGGTCGGCCTCGTCCACCACGAGGTCCAGGCCGAAGCCCGCCCAGGTCTCGGCGCGCGAGATCATGTCGCAGTAGGTCTGCTCGCCCGTGGTGGTGCGGCAGCGGTCGCAGATGCCCAGGGGCAGGTAGACGGCGATGTTGGGGAAGCGCGTCATGAGGGCGAACCACGTCTCGGAGGGCACGGCGCCCACGCAGGGCAGCACGACCTCGTTCTCGCGGGGCAGGCGGCCGAGGGCCCGGGTGCAGGTGACGTAGGCGGTCTCGTGGCTGGCGGCGGCGCCGGCGATGCGGTCGTAGAGCTTGACGGTGTTGATCTCGCGCGTGTGGTAGGCCTCGCTCGGGCACACCGAGACGCACAGGCCGCACTTGATGCAGGTGTCGTCGATCTCGACGGCTCCGTCGTCCACGTGGATGGCCCCCTTGGGGCACACGTTCACGCAGCGGGTGCAGGTGGAGGCGTCCCGCGACTTGCAGCTGGTGCACGACGGCGTGGCGCACCGGGGGCGCTCCTTGTAGTCGGCCGGGTTCCACACGGGCACCTCGCCGGGCTTGGCGGCCAGGGTGTTGGCGATGTCGGCCAGGGGGTTCCGGATGGCCTGGAAGTCCTGGGAGATGTCGATGATGTCGTCGAGGAAGTCGCGCTTCTCGGCCATGGGGGCTCCTGCCTTATCGTTGCCTGAACTGCTCATTCTAAAACAGGCTGCCCGTCTGCGCCCCGACGTTGGGGAGGGCGGGTCATCGGTCCCTTGGGCCTGCGTTCTCCCTTACCCACCGCTCCAGGGCGACCCCGTCCATAGCTCCCGACGCCACGGCCATCACGGTTGCATAGAGGTCCTCAGGTTCCGGTTTGAACAGGTACCCACTCATTCTCAGAAAGGCACCGAGCAATGCCGCGCCCGTCCTCTTGTTGCCGTCGACGAAGGGGTGGTCCGCGACGACCCCGTAGCAGAGCCTCGCGGCCTTCCCCAGGTCGTCGGGGTACAGGTCCTCCCCACCGAACGACTGGAAGGGCTGTGCGAGGGCGGCCTCAAGGACCCCGATGTCCCTTATCCCTCCCCGACCGCCAAAAAGGGACAGGGAGGCCTCATGGACGGCCAAGGCCTCCTCTACGCTGACCATACGGCGCTCACTGGGCCAGCTTGCGGAAGACGTCGGCATACTCGTGCATGAAGTCGACCGCCGCCTCGTCGATGCCCTGTGCGGCGGCGGCCGGCTGAATGACCACCCACGGCCTGTTGTTCTTGAGCACCGTCACAGGACGGCCAGAACGGTTCACCTCCGCCGTCACCTGCGAGAAGTGGTTCTTCGCCTCGGCGAGGCCCATAGTGATCGCCGTCATCGCGCGCACCTTCCCCGAATCGCCCAAACCTCGTTCTGACATGGATTATAGCCAGAACAATGGCCAGTTTTCCGGTCGCCCCCTCACGGCCGCCCCGGCGGCGTACCATGGGAGGCCGACGTCGAAACCGCTGCGGAAGGCAGGCCCATGGCATCAGAGATCGTCTCCCCCCAGGAGTTCGGGGAGCTGGGGGAGCTCGCCCTCGAGCTCAACGGCCGCGACACCCTCACCCGCGAGGACTGCTTCGACGCCTTCCTCGACTGGTGCTCCGGCCGCGGCATCGAGCTCTGGCCCCACCAGGAGGAGGCCCTCATGGCACTCATGATGGGCGACCACGTGGTGCTCGGCACCCCCACGGGCTCCGGCAAGAGCCTCGTGGCCCTGGGCATGCACTTCATGGCCGTGGCCCGCGGCGAGACCTCCTACTACACGGCGCCCATCAAGGCCCTCGTGTCCGAGAAGTTCTTCGACCTCGTGGACCTCTTCGGCCGCGACCTCGTGGGCATGCTCACCGGCGACGTGCAGATCAATCCCGACGCCCCCATAATCTGCTGCACGGCCGAGATCCTGGCCAACCGCGCCCTCGCCGAGGGCGAGGGGGCCGACATCTCAAGTGTCGCCGCCGACGAGTTCCACTTCTTCTCGGACCCCGACCGCGGCCGCGCCTGGCAGATCCCGCTGCTCTGCCTGCCCCAGACGCAGTTCCTGCTCATGAGCGCCACGCTGGGCGACATGGGCGACATCGTGGCCCTCATGGAGCGCATGAGCGGCCGCGACGTGGACCGGGTCATGGACGCCGAGAGGCCCGTGCCGCTCAGCTACCGCTACGCCATGACGTCGCTCGAGGCCACGGTGGAGCTCGCCCTGCGCGACGGCGAGGGGCCCCTCTATATCGTGCACTTCGCCCAGGCGGCGGCGCTCGACTCCGCCCAGGCGCTCTCGTCGTTCGGCATCGCCACCAAGGAGCAGCGCAAGCGCATCCAGGAGGCCTGCCGCGGCACCAACTTCTCCACGGCCTTCGGCAAGATCCTCAAGCGTCTGCTGGCAAGCGGCGTGGGCGTGCACCACGCCGGCATGCTGCCGCGCTACCGCCTGCTCGTGGAGCGCCTGGCCCAGCAGGGCCTGCTGCCCGTGATCTGCGGCACCGACACCCTGGGCGTGGGCATCAACGTGCCCATCCACACCGTGGTGTTCACGCAGCTCACCAAGTTCGACGGGCACCGGCAGCGCCGCCTGCGCTCCCGCGAGTTCCACCAGATCGCCGGCCGCGCCGGGCGCTCGGGGTTCGACACCGAGGGCGTCGTGGTAGCCGAGGCGCCCGAGCACGACATCGAGAACGCCCGGGCACTCGCCAAGGCCGGCGACGACCCCAAGAAGCGGCGCCGCGTGAAGAAGAAGCGGCCGCCCGAGGGCTTCGTCAACTGGAACGAGGGCACGTTCGAGCGCTTGGTGGAGTCCGTCCCCGAGAAGCTCACGCCGCGCATGGACGTCACGCACTCCATGGTGCTCGAGGTCGTGGGCCGCGGCGGCGACGCCCGGGCCGCCGTCTCGCGCATCATCCAGGACTCCCTGCAGACCCCCGAGCAGAAGGAGGCCCTGGAGGCGCGGGCGGACGAGGTCTTCGCCACCCTCATCGACACCGGCGTGGTGGTGCGCGAGGACGGCGAGGACGGGCCCATGTACGCCCTCACCCGCGAGCTGCCCGAGGACTTCGCCCTCGACCAGCCCCTCTCGCCGTTCCTGCTGGCCGCCCTCGAGCTGCTCGACCCCGAGGACCCCTCCTACGCCCTGAACGTGGTCTCCATGGTGGAGGCCACCCTCGAGGACCCCTACCAGATCCTGCGCGCCCAGCTCAGGAAGGCCAAGGAGGCCGAGAACCAGCGCCTCAAGGCCGAGGGCGTGGACTACGAGGAGCGCATCGAGCTCCTCGCCGACGTCGACTACGAGAAGCCCCTTGCCGACGAGCTCGAGGCCGCGTTCGAGATGTACTGCCGCGAGGTGCCCTGGGCCCGCGACTTCAGCCTCCGGCCCAAGAGCGTGCTGCGCGCCATGCTCGAGAGCGCCAACGACTTCAAGAGCTACGTGCAGGCGCTGGGCATCGCGCGGTTCGAGGGCATCCTGCTGCGCTACCTCTCCGAGGCCTACCGCACCCTTGACCGCACCGTTCCGCCCGAGAAGCGCGACGGGCGCCTGGACGAGATCTGCGCCTGGCTGGGCCTCATGGTCCGCTCGGTGGACTCCAGCCTCGTGGACGCCTGGGAGGCCGCCGGCGAGGAGGGGGACGGGGGGCCCGGCGCCTTCGTGGCCTCCGACGCCGTGGTCAAGGACCGCCGCGGCCTCACCCTGCTGGTGCGCAACGCCCTGTTCCGCCGCCAGACCCTGGCGGCGCGCCGAGACGCGGCGACCCTGGGCGAGCTGGACGGCGACTGGGGCTACGGCGAGCGCGTGTGGCGCCAGGTGCTCGACCGCCTCTACGCCGAGCACGACGAGATCCTGCTGGACGGCGACGCGCGCTCCTCGGCGTTCTTCGACATCGACGCCGACGACGAGGAGTCCGGCCACGTGTGGCACGTGCGCCAGATCTTCTCGGACGCCGACGGCGACCACGACTTCCGCATCACCGCCGACGTGGACCTCGACGCCACCCAGGAGAGCGACGGCGTGGTGTTCAAGAACTACCGCGCAGGGTTCTGGGAGGCGTGACAGGCCCCTGTCCCACCACCCGGACACTTTTGTCCCAATGGTCGGGCACTTTTGTCCCACCGCCACCCCGGCCGGGCACCCTGGGTGGCGCCGCATCCGCCCGCAGGCCGGGGGGGATGCCCGCAGAACGTTCTACGGGTGCCGATGGTGCCGAAAACCACCCACAAAAGCACCTGCGAGTGACGAGGCGGCCGAGAAACGCCCGCGGAACGTTCTGCGGGCGCTTGCCCCCCCGCAAGGCGTTCTGCGGGCGGCACGGGCCGCGACCGCTCCGTCGGCCGGGCGCTTTCGCCGTCGCATCTTGCGCAGTCACCGTGGGATCGGGACCGTCCGGTCTTTACAGAAGCTTTTCATTGGGCTGACAACGGCTTGATGTGGGGCCCCCATCATCGGTCTCGCATCTCGCCCCCGATGAAAGGACTTCCATGCACGCCCGTACCCGCCGCATCGCCGGCGCCCTCGCCGCGGTCCTCTGCGCCGTGGGCCTCGTCGCCTGTGGCCAGCCTCAAGCCTCCGCCGAGGCCGGCGGCTCCGTGAACGTCTTCTCCCGCGAGGACGGCAGCGGGACCCGCAGCGCGTTCGTCGAGCTCGTGGGCCTCGAGGAGAAGGCCTCCGACGGCACCCCCGTGGACCTCACGACCAACGACGCCGTGATCACCAACTCCACCTCCGTCATGCTCACCTCCGTGGCCGGCGACCCCGACGGCATCGGCTACGTCTCCATGGGCTCCCTGTCCGACGCCGTGCGCGCCGTGGCCGTGGACGGCGTGGAGGCCACGCCCGCCAACGTCAAGAACGGCTCCTACAGGCTCGTCCGCCCCCTCAACCTCGTGACCGATGACGGCCTCTCCGACGCCGCCCGCGACTTCGTCGCCTTCGCCGAGAGCGCCGAGGGTCAGAAGGTGGCCGAGGAGGCCGGCTACGTGACGGCGACCGACGGCGCCCCCTACACCCCGTCCGGCGCCTCCGGCAAGGTGGTCGTCGCCGGGTCCTCGTCGGTCGCCCCCGTGGCCGAGAAGATCGCCGAGGCCTACAAGGAAGCCAACCCCGCGGTCACCGTCGAGATCCAGACCTCGGACTCCACCACCGGCATCACCATGGCCTCCGACGGCACCGCCGACATCGGCATGGCCTCCCGCGCCCTCAAGGACAGCGAGGCCGCCAAGGGGCTGACCTGCTCCCCGGTGGCCCTCGACGGCATCGCCGTGATCGTGGCGCCCTCCCAAGCCGTCACGGACCTGACCACGCAGCAGGTGCGCGACGTCTTCGCGGGAGACGTCGCCTCGTGGGCAGAGCTCCAGGGCCGAGGGTGACGCCGTGAAGACCAACATCCTCAAGGAGCGCGCGGCCCGCGCCGTCTTCGGCACGGCGGCGCTCGTCTCGGTGGCCGCCGTCGCCCTCATCTGTATCTTCCTGTTCGCCAACGGCATCCCGGCCATGGCCCGGATCGGCCTGCCCGACTTCCTCCTCGGCAGCACCTGGAAGCCCACGAGCGACCTCTACGGCATCTTCCCCATGCTCGTGGGCAGCGTCTATGTCACGGCCGGCGCCCTCGTCGTAGGCGTGCCCGCGGGCGTCCTCGCCGCCGTCTACCTCTCACAGTTCGCAAGCGGCAGGCTGTCCACCCTGCTCAAGGGCGGCATCGACCTGCTCGCCGGCATCCCGTCGGTGGTCTACGGGTTCTTCGGCCTCATGGTGCTCGTGCCCTTCATCCGCACCGAGATGGCGGGCCGCGGCCTGTCGCTCCTGGCCGCATCGGTCCTCCTCGGCATCATGATCCTGCCCACCGTGGTGACCGTCTCCAAGAACGCGCTCGACGCCGTGCCCGAGTCCTACTACCAGGGCGCAGTGGCCGTGGGCGCGAGCCACGAGCGAGCCGTCTTCACCGTGGTGGTGCCGGCCGCGGCCTCGGGCATCCTGGCCTCCGTCGTGCTCGGCGTGGGCCGCGCCATGGGCGAGACCATGGCCGTGGTCATGGTGGCCGGAAACCAGCCCCAGGTCCCCGGGTCGGTCTTCGACGGCGTGCGCACCCTCACGGCCAACATCGTGCTCGAGATGGGCTATGCCGCCGACCTGCACCGCGGCGCCCTCATCGCCACCGGCGTCGTGCTCTTCGTCCTCGTCATGCTCGTCTGCGCCCTGTTCCACACCCTCAAGACCGAGAGGAGCGCCCAGTGAGCCCCACAACCTGCGAGGCCGTCGCCGCCCCGGCGCGCCGCGCCTGCCGCGACTGGCCGGCCCTCGCCCTCAGGGCCCTCGTGGGCCTCGGGGCCGCCCTCACCCTCGCGGTGCTGGCCGGCCTCGTAGGGTTCGTCCTCGTCCGGGGCGTGCCCCACATCACCGCCGACCTGTTCGCATGGGAGTACACCTCCGAGAACGTCTCCCTCATGCCGGCCCTGGTCTCCACGCTGCTCATGGCCGCCACCTCCCTGGGTGTGGCCGTGCCCGTGGGCGTCGCCGCGGCCATCTACCTGATGGAGTACGCGAGGCCCGGCTCGCGGCTCGTCGCCGTCGTGCGCCTGACCTGCGAGACGCTCCAGGGCGTGCCCTCCATCGTGTACGGGCTCTTCGGCCTCCTGTTCTTCACGGGTGTGCTCGGCTGGGGGCTCTCCCTCGCCTCGGGCGCCGCGACCCTGGCCCTCATGGTGCTGCCGGTGATCGTGCGCACCACCGAGGAAGCCCTCATGGCGGTGCCGCAGTCCTGGCGCCAAGGGAGCTTCGCCCTGGGTGCCGGCCGTCTGCGCACCGTGGTGCGCTGCGTGCTGCCGAGCGCCGCGCCCGGTATCGCCGGTGGCGCCCTGCTGGCCCTCGGCCGCTGCGTGGGCGAGGTCGCAGCGCTGCTCTTCACCGCCGGCACCGTGGCACAGGTCCCCGACCTCCTCGGCCAGGGCCCGGGCGCGCTGCTCGACTCCTGCCGCACCCTCGCCACCCACATGTACGTGCTCGCCAACGAGGGCCTGCACGTGGACGAGGCCTACGCCTGCGCCGTCGTCCTGCTCGCCCTGGTCCTCGTTGTCAACCTTGCAACCATCCTCACCATGAGGCTCCTGAAGGGATCCCGCTGATGTTCGAGCCCACGCTGGCGCGGCCCGAGGCCGCGGCCTCCCCCTCCGCCGTCGCCGCAAGCACCCCCGACGCCGGGCCCCGGGCGGATGCCCGGGTCAAGATGGACGTGTCCCACCTCGACCTCTCCTACGGCACCGCCCACGTGCTCAGGGACGTGAGCCTGTCGTTCCCCGAGAACGGGGTCTGCGCCCTCATCGGCCCCTCGGGCTGCGGCAAGTCGACGCTGCTCAGGACGCTCAACCGCATGAACGAGCTCGCCCCCGACTGCTCGGTCTCCGGCCTCGTGACGCTCGACGGCGCCGACGTCTACCGGGACCTCGACGCTCAGGAGGTGCGCCGTCGCGTGGGCATGGTGTCCCAGCAGCCCAACCCCTTCCCCATGTCGGTCTTCGACAACGTGGCCTACGGCCCGCGCACCCACGGCACCCGCGACCGGGGCGAGCTCGAGGGCCGCGTGGAGCAGGCCCTGCGCGACGCCGCCCTCTGGGACGAGGTCAAGGACCGTCTCGGGAAGAGCGCCCTCGGCCTCTCCGGCGGGCAGCAGCAGCGCCTCTGCATCGCCCGCGCCCTGGCGGCCCAGCCGGAGGTCCTGCTCCTCGACGAGTCCACGAGCGCCCTCGACCCCATCTCCTGCGCCAAGATCGAGGAGCTCGTCATCTCCCTCAAGGGCTCCTACACCGTGGTGATGGTGACCCACAACATGCTGCAGGCCCTGCGCATCTCCGACACCTGCGCCTTCTTCCTGATGGGGGAGATGGTGGAGGCCGGCCCCACCGAGACCCTGTTCACGAGCCCCACCGACCCGCGTTGCGCCGATTATGTGGCCGGGCGGTTCGGCTGACGCGCCCCCGGACTAGGATGGGTGCTGCCCGCACACGGCCCGAGGAGGAACCCATGGCGGAGGCCACGGTCTACTATCTCGAGGATGACCCGCGCATCCTCGAGCTCACGCTCTACACCCTCGCCCAGACGGGCATCCGCGCGGAGGGCTTCTCGTCGGCGGGGGAGTTCCTCGACGCCTGCGCCGAGTCCGTTCCCGACCTCGTGCTCCTCGACATCATGCTGCCCGATGTGGACGGCCTCACGGTGCTGCGCCGCCTGAGGGGCGAGCCGGCCACACGGGACGTCCCCGTCATGATGCTCACGGCCAAGGGCGACGAGCTCGACAAGGCCTACGGGCTCGACCTGGGCGCCGACGACTACTTGGCCAAGCCGTTCGGCATGGTGGAGCTGCTGGCCCGCGTGCGGGCGCTGCTCCGCCGCTCCCAGGCGCCCGCACGCGGGGAGGCGACCGAGCCGGACCGCCTCTCGTTCGGGGGCATCGTGCTCGACGAGGGGCGCCACACCGTGACCGCCGACAGCGTGCCCGTGTCGCTCACCCCCAAGGAGTTCGACCTGCTCAAGACCCTCATGGCCTCGCCTGGCCGCGTGCTCTCGCGCGACCGTCTGCTCGCCGACGTGTGGGACGTCGCCTTCTCCGGCGGCACCCGCACGGTGGACGTGCACGTGCGCACGTTGCGCCAGAAGCTCGCCACCGCGGCCCCGGGCTCCGAGCGCGCCGTCGAGACCGTGCGCGGCGTCGGTTACCGGCTCGGGGACGGCCACCATGGGTGACGGGCGCGGGCGCCGCGCGGATCGCACGGGCCGCGCGGGTCGCAGGCGCCTCTCCGCCACGGTGTTCGCCGCCCTCGTGGCGTCGGCCCTCGCCTGCGTGGTCGCCGCCTTCTTCGGCACCGCCGCCGTGTACTACGCCACCCACGAGGCCGGGGAGACCCAGCGCCTCGCCGCCATGGCCGAGGAGGCCGGCGCCACATTGGGGCCCATGGACGCCGACCGGCGCCTCACCGTGCTGGAGACCCAGCTACCCGGGCCCGAGCGCTACACCCTGGTGTCGTCCGACGGCGAGGTGCTCTTCGACAGCGCCGCCGACGACCCCGGCTACCACGGCGACCGGCCCGAGGTCCTCGAGGCCGAGAAGGCCGGCTCCGCCTCGGTGAGCCGCCACTCCGCCACGCTGGGCCGCGACATGCTCTACGCCGCCCAGCGCCTCGCCGGCGGCGACGTGCTGCGCATCGCCGAGGAGCGCGAGTCGTTCGTGGCCTTCGCCGGCTCGTTCGTGCTGCCGGCCGCCGCCGTCATGGGAGCCGTGGCCGTGCTCGCCTCCGTGGCGTCGCGCCTCATCACCCGGAGGATCGTGGCGCCCTTCGCCGCCCTCGACGACGGCCTGGCCGCCCCGGACTGCTACCGGGAGGTGGCCCCGCTCATCGAGCGCATCGAGGACCAGCAGGCGCGCCTCAGGGAGCAGAACCTCGAGCTGGCCCGTGCCGACACCATCCGGCGCGACTTCTCGGCCAACGTCTCCCACGAGATGAAGACGCCGCTGCAGATCATCTCCGGGTACGCGGAGATCATCGACCGGGGCATCGCCGACGAGGCCGACACCCGCACCTTCGCCCACATCATCCACGACGAGGCCCAGCGCATGCGCTCCCTCATCGACGACGTGCTCACCCTCTCCCGCATGGACGAGCCCCTGGGCGCCGAGCAGGGCCCCGTGGACCTGCTCGACCTTGCCGGCTCCGTCCTGCGCCGCATGGCGCCGGTGGCCGACGCCGCCGAGGTGGGGCTCCGCGCCCTGGGGTCGCCCATCACGGTGGAGGCCAACGCCCGACTGCTCGACCAGGCCCTCTCCAACCGGGTGGAACACGCCGTGCGCTACAGCCCCGCCGGATCCCAGGTGACGGTGGCCGTGGCCAAGGACTGCCACCCCGGCGAGCCGGGCGCTGTGGCCGAGGCCGTGGTCTCGGTGCGCGACGAGGGGTGCGGCATCGCGGCCGACGAGCAGGACAAGGTGTTCGAGCGCTTCTACCGCGTGGACAAGAGCCGCTCCAAGGAGACCGGGGGCACGGGCCTGGGACTGGCCATCGTGAAGCACGCGGTCGAGCAGTGCGGCGGCACCGTGGAGCTGGAGAGCGCCCCGGGCGAGGGGTCGGTGTTCCGGCTGCGGCTGCCCCTGTGAGCCCGGCGGGCCCCTGCCCTTGTCCCATCACTCGGACACTTTTGTCCCATCCGCGGAACGTCCTGCGGGCGCCGGAGCTGCGCCCGTTCTGCCTTCTCCCCACCTGAACACGTCCGAGGGCGACTTCCAAGGCCAACCCCTGCGGAAAAGCGCCCCCGGACGCGTTCAGGTACGCGAAATCCGCCCCCGTGCGTGTTCAGGTGGGAAAGAGGCCGACCTCAACGGCGTTCAGGTGCCGGAGACGGTGCCGGGAGCGGTGCTGCAGACGATGCCGAAGACGGTGCCGGAGATGCCGCCCGAGGTGGCGCCGTTGGGGTATCAACCCTTATGTTCTGCCGCCATCGCCCACCCCGAGCCCCCGAAAGAGGTCCCATGCCCTTCGAGAAGGTCACCAAGGCCGCCGTCAAGGCCTACACCCGCCTGAAGCCCGACGTCGTGGACGGCTACGAGGCCATCCGCGCGGCCGAGGAGGCCGCCTCCAAGATCGAGGCCCCGCGCATCCGCGTGCGCGAGGGGCGCGTCTCGGTGCCCGCCGACGACGGGTACGCCGTCGAGTGCCGCACCTTCACGCCGCTGGACCTCGACATCTCGCTGGACGGCGTCAAGGTGAGCGAGGACTGGAAGGGCACCGTCGTGTTCTTCCACGGCGGCGGCTGGGTCACCGGCCAGGTGGACCTCTACGCAGACGCCTGCAAGGACCTCGCGCTGGCCCTCAAACGCCGCGTGGTGTCGGTGGACTACCGCCTGGCCCCCGAGAACCGCTTCCCCACCCCGCTCGATGACTGCTACGCCGTGACCCGCGCCGTCATGGCCGGCGAGGTCTTCGACGACGTGGTGCCGGGGCACGTGGTCCTCATGGGCGACTCCGCCGGTGGCAACCTCGCCTGCGCCGTGGCCCTCAAGGCCCGCGACACCGGCGAGTTCAAGGTGGCCCGACAGATCCTGCTCTACCCCGTCCTCAACAACGACTACGGCCCCGACGCCCCCTTCGCCTCGGTGCACGAGAACGGCCGCGACTACATCCTCACGGCCCAGGACTGCCAGGAGTACCTCATGCTCTACGCGGCCGAACCCGAGGACCTCGAGGACCCCTACCTCGCGCCGCTCCTGGAGAAGGACTACTCCGGCCTCCCCGAGACCCTCGTGATCAGCGCGGAGCTCTGCCCGTTACGGGACGAGGACGAGGAGCTCGCCGAACGGCTCTCCGGGGCCGGCACCGTCGCGGCGGCCTATAGAATGCAGGACGTCATGCACGGCTATCTGCTGTACCCCTCTGCGGCCGACGCCGTGAAGACGACGTTTTCCATCTGCCGGAGCTTCCTCGACGGGGACGCTCTCCCCAAGGGAGGCGGTTCGACGTGGCTCGAGATACGTGGTATCGCCTAGACAACGTCGGCAAGTACTACTCGGCCCAGGCCGGTAGGCAGGTCCAGACGGTCTTCCGATACGCCGCCGCCATGGACCGGCCCGTCGACGGCGCCGCGCTTCAGGCGGCCCTCGACCGCACCGTCGAGCGGTTCCCCAACTTCTCGGTATCGCTGCGCACGGGCCTGTTCTGGCACTATCTCCAGCAGGTGCCCGTCGCGCCCCGGGTGCACGAGGAGGACCTGCCCATCTGCGCGCCCCTGCACGCGGGGCGCTCATCCGTGCTGTT
>CBCSOI010000018.1:0-13805 GCA_965141595.1 uncultured Atopobiaceae bacterium
CGCCGTGGGGCTGGTGGCGCTCCTCGGCCTTCGCATACCCGTGGTCCAGCCGCTCCTCGCCGGTACGGTGCTCGTGGGGTTCGTCTGGTGCGTCACCCATCGCGGCCGCGGGTGGGTGGCCCTCGCCTACGGCGTGTTCGCGGCGGTATTCTTCGCCAACGCCGTCGGCACCCCCCTGGTCAAGCGCCTCTTCGCGGGTTTCTTCTACACCGACCCCGATCGCACGGCGGCGCTCGTGGGTCTCTGGGCCCCCGTCGTCGCGGTGTTCGGCCTCTATGCCGTGTACCGGGGCATCCTGGGACTCGTCCGCCTCGTCAGGGACCGCGTCGCCGGTCCCGGTGGGCTGCCCCGCGCCGTGCCGTGGGTCGTGGCCGCCGCCATCTGCGTCCTGTTCGCCGTGGGCGACTACGGCGAGGCCCTGGCGGTGGACTCCTACCCAGAGAACGGGGACCGTCTCTACCTCGAACCCTCCGAGGACCTCCCCGGCGAGGCCTTCGCCTGGCAGGAATGGGAGCTCCGCTGGGTCTCCGACCCCTACTACTCGACGTTCTACCGTCGCTGTGACGCCGACTTCATGGACCGCGTCATGGCCGTCACGGGCCCGGACGACCTCATCCTGAACATCCCGTTGGACGGCTCCATGTATGCCTATCCGTTGGACGGGGCCAACGTGCTCTACAAGCGCGAGCTCACCGACGAGGACTCCTGGGCGAGCCGGCAGGTCAGGCTGCACCTGGATGAGTACGCAACGGACCCGGAGGTCCAGAAGGCAGTGGAGGACCTCGACGCCAGGTACGTGCTGCAGCTCTCGCCAAAGACCGGCAGCGGCGCCAACTACGCGGACTACGACCGCAACCGGGCGGAGGACTGGACGGGCATCTCGTCGATCACTCCGGAGACTCCGGGCTTTGAATTGCTGTTGAGCGACGGGTCCATGAGTCTCTACCGGATTGTGCCGGTTGACGAGCTTGGTGCCCACGGTGCTGCTCAAGTTATTCCATTCAACAGGCTTGAGCGTGAGGCTGCCTGAGATAGAGGGCCGGCTCAACGGCAAAGCCTAGGCCCCCTGCAGCTCGAGCGAGCTGCAGGGGGCCTAGGCTATCGCGGCGATGCTGCCCTTAGGGGTTGCACACCTTGCAGGGGCTGAGGTTGCGGCGCACTGCCTCGGCCCGGGGGATAGCGGAGGTGTTGTGCCCGGTGGTGGAGGGGCACTTTGAGCGGTGGAAGCTCTTGCCGCTTTTGGTCACATAGACCGGGTCCACCTTGCCCTGCGTGGATGTCGAGTCGCCTGAGGAGGACCCGCCACCGGGCTGGTAGGGCGTACCGCCGGCAACGGCGTGCCAGCCAATCTGCTCGTCTCTCCAGCCAAGGCCGATGAGCTTCTTGTGCTCGGAGCGATCAGTCGTGTAGTTGTGGGTGCCGGTGTGGGCGAAGGGATTGTACTGGCGGTAGAGCGGCACGGTCTGGTTGTCGTCGGAGTACCAGCCGATTCCCTCGTAGTTCCAGCCCGCGCGAACGAGGTCGTCCCTCTCACTGGCGCTCTTCGTGTAATGGTGGTCGCCTGCAAAGCGGTTGTACAGCCTGTAAACAGGGGTGTCGGAATGGCCCGGGGCAACCCAGCCGATGCCCTCGTAGTTCCAACCGGCCCTTACCACATCGTCCTTCTCGCTTGCGCTGCCGGTATAGAAGTGCTCGCCCGAGTAGCGGTTATAGAGCCGGTACATCTGGACGGAGCCCCCGCTGTTGGCAGCATGAGCGCGGGTCGGTGCGACCATGAGGGTGCCTGTAAAGAGGGCGGTGGCCACAAGGATGGCCAAGAGGGGAAGCCTGCGTCTGTTCATGGGGTCCTCCGTAGTCTCTGAGGGAAGAAATCAGGCTCTTTTAAGTATAAGGGTCTAAAGCCTTAAGGGGGAGGGCGGACATCCTCGCATTGCGAATGGCCCTGGTTGTCATGGGAGCGGCTAATAACGACTGTCTTGTCTGTGCCTATCGCCCCTGTAGTCGTACCTGCGTTCGTGTCTCCAAAGCTGTCGGTTGTTGCTCATGATCGCAAAGCCGACGGGTTGACTATGTCCCTTTATTTAGATTCAGCGTATAGAGGTTTCTTTCAAGGAGGGATAACCATGTCAAGAGTTACCAAGAACAACAGCTTCAATGTGGTGACGAGGTTCTTCGTGGCGTTCTTGATGGCGCTTATTGTTGTCCCCGCTGCGGCGTTCGCAAAAAGCTCGGGGAGCCAATCGATGTTCCGCCTCTATAACCCCTACAGTGGAGAGCATTTCTACACGGCCTCTGGAGACGAGCGGACCGATCTCGTCAAGGCCGGGTGGCGCTACGAGGGAATCGGCTGGACGGCGCCGGCAAGATCTGGCACGCCGGTCTATCGTCTCTATAACCCGTACGCGGGCGACCATCATTACACGACGAGTGCCCAGGAGCGCGATGCTCTCAAACGTGCCCGCTGGCGGGACGAGGGCATTGGCTGGTACAGCGACGATGATAAGAAGCTCCCCGTTTACCGCCAGTACAACCCGTACGCCCGCGTGGGAACCCACAACTTCACTCCGGCAAAGCAGGAGCACGACAACTTGGTGAGGGTTGGATGGCGTGGCGAGGGGGTCGCATGGTACGCGCTTAGTGGACGTGTGTCCGAGAGTGTGGTGGGCACATATAAAGGCATAGCTACCAAGTTCAATACCGGGTGTGGGTACTTTTACCTATCGTCACAGAAAAACACTTGTTTCGGGGCAAGGAACCGTGAAGCGACCTTGGTCATCACCGATTACGACAGCAAAACCGGATATATATCCGGTAGGATTACGGCACTTTGCCATGGTCATTCCGTTATCGATGCGACTCGAGATGCAACAGCAGGCGACCAGATGGTCACCAGGGATTTCGTTGGCGAGTGCCTGAGCCTAAAAGTATGGTCTTGGAATGACCCCATATCTAAAATTGACTATCACATAAAAGGGAAAAAGGGTGCCTTGGGCATGGGCCTTCTCCTTACGCTCCCTAAGGAGTCCCCTGGGACAGTGAATGCCGAGGTGGTGTCAGCATGGTACCCTTCTGATAACTCTATAGCTTCATATTCAGACCTATTCACATTCACCAAGGTTTCTGACGCCCGTTGAGGCTCAATGACACGTTTTGCGCCCCCTGCCGTTCTGCCACGGAAGGGGGCGCTTTCCTTTCCAGCCTGTTGCCGGTCGAGAGTGTGTGCCCCCGTGGTTCCTCGGGCTGGGGGCGTTCGGTCCCCCGGGCGGCGCGTTCGTTACCTCCGGCGGCCTTGGCACCTTTCGGTCTGTCCCTCTTTTTTTAGATTGGGAACAGGTTGGTTTTCTTTCGATTCCGGAGAGTCCGAAGGAGGAGCCATGAGAAGGCACAGGGGAAGGGCCGGGGCTTCGCGAGCGCGGGGGAGGGTGAGGACGCCGCTGCTCGCGTTGCTCACCGTGGTGCTCGCCGTCCTCGTAGCGACGGGGGCGGTCCCCGGGGAGGCCTGGGCGGCGGGCGAGCGGACGATGCATCGCCTCTACAACCCATATTCCGGTGAGCACTTCTATACAGCAAGTGCGGCCGAGAGGGACGATGTCGTCAAGGCTGGCTGGAGGTACGAGGGCGTGGGCTGGACGGCTCCCACAAGGTCGAACACGCCCGTATACAGGCTCTACTCCGGTACTGATCATCACTACACCATGGATGCCAAGGAACGTGACAGCCTGGTTCGTGTCGGCTGGAAATACGAGGGCATTGGCTGGTATTCCGACGATGCAAAAGGCGTGCCCTTGTATCGTCAGTTCAATCCCTATGTGAACCCCCATGCTCAACGCAACAACTCCGGATCGCACAATTACACCGTTTCAAAAGCCGAGAACGACAATCTTGTGAGAGTTGGCTGGAAAGCCGAGGGCATAGGCTGGTACGGCGTCAAATCGGGTGCATCGGCCGAGGTCACCTATACCGTTACGTTCAAGGGGCCGGACGGCAAAGTGCTCAAGACTCAAAAAGTCAAACAAGGACAGGCTGCCCAGGCTCCTGCCTATCAGCCTCCGGCGGGGAAGCGTTTCGACGGATGGGACCGTTCCTTCACTGCCGTCACCGCAGACCTCGTGGTTACAGCCAAGGTTTCCGACGTCACCCCAGCCGATCCTTCGGTCTCTCGAGGTGAGTGGGCCTCGGCCCTTGTGGATGCCGCTGATTGGTGGTCGTCCGATGTCGATGACGAATGCCCCTATAGCGACATTGCCGGTAATGCCCATGAGTCGGCCATCAAGTGCGCCTGGGCACATGGGGCCTTTCCCGATGACGATTCGACGTTTCGCCCCAATGAGGTGGCTGACAGGGACTTTGCCTTCTCGAGCGCTGTCCTGGCAAGTGGGTATGTGGATACGGGAAAGCGACTCAACTGCATAGATGCGGCAGACGCAAAGCACCCTGCACTCGTCGCCATAGCCCTGGACGAAGGCTTCTTTTCGCTGCAAGACGGAAAGGCCAACCCCAAGGGGCCTCTTACCAAGAGCGCGGCCGATGCCCTTGTCGCCAGAGTGACCGAAGAGGTCAAGGAACCCGAGCTTGGACCCGAGGTCGAAGAGGTAGAGGTCAAGGACGGGGTGAAGGAGGTCGGGGGCGCTTCTCGCGACGGGGAGGCCATGGTCGTTCCTGCTGGCTCCAACGTGGTGGCGGGTCAGACCGTGGTATTCCGTGATGCCGACGGCTCGCCAATCGGGGGCGGGAAGGTGACGACGGTCTCCCCGGCAAACGACGGCAAGACGAAGGTCGCCTTTGAGGAGGCGTCTGACCCATCCGAGCTCTGCGATTCGATTCACGTGGTGGCGAAGGACGTCATCCCGGAAGAGGCCACGTTCACGCCCGCGGAGGGCATCGAGGTCTTGAGCTCCGAACCCTATGGGAAGAGGAGTGCCAAGGCAAGGGACAGTTGGGACGTTGGCTGGCAAACGCTCAAGGTGCCTGTCAAGGGGCAGGGCGACTTCGAGGCGAATATCACCCTGAAGATCAGGCCGGTGATATCGGCAGACGTTGATTGGTCCCTGTTGGGCGGTCTTAAATATGCTTATGTTGCAATGGATGCGGAGGGAGAGCTCAACTGCAACATGAACGTCTCTTTTAAGAAAGACGTGCCTTTGGGAACCTTCGACTTTCCGATCACTTCCCTTGGGTTCATCAACTGCCATCTTCCTGTCACCTTGAATATAAGCATGGACGGAGAGGCCCATGTGACCTATGAGATTCGGAGCAGCAACTCAATCACATACAAGGGGTCGACCAAGGCGATCAAAAAGCAGTTTGAAACAGATGTCGACCTGGTGGAGCGCAGCATTTCGGCCGAGGTGCGGGCGGTCGTGTCAAGCGATTTGATGTTGCGGGCGTTCTGGGGCGCCAGCGTGGTGGATGCTGGATTTGACATCGGCGCCGGGGGTGCCGGGTCGATGACCGAGCGTGCGAACGGCATGGTGTGCAACGACCTGAACCTCTATAAGTATCTTGCCGCCTGTTTTGCTGAGAATACCGGCTACCTCAAAAAGCTCGGGGTCAATAAGACGTGGACCATCTGGGACAAGGACCTCAAGGGCTCGACACTTTACAAAGGGCATCTTGAGGACGGCCAGGAAGTGGCGAAGTGCACGTGGGGTGGCAAAGTGGAGGACGTCAGCACCGTCGACGGCGGCTACATGGTTGAGTACGAGGATGAGGGTTTCGGTACGGAGCTGGAGTGGAAGAGGGACGAGGAGGGGTTCTTCGACATTGCGCATGATTTTTACATATATCCCGGAACGAGTATCACAATCGTCCCGTCCGATGAAAATAATAATTATGCATCGATTCAATATGTGACTGAAAAGGGAACCATAATACGAGATCGCGGAGCATACTCTGATGGCAAGCTACGTACGGATATCATAGGTGGCGAGATAAATGGATACAGCGACATTCCGGGCACGATGGAGGTGTTGACTGGCAGGGTGAAGGTTTTTGGCATCTATCCTAGGTCCGAAGGTCTTCCCACTGTGACCTTTGGGAAATGCGACACCCTTCCATATCCGTTGCGAATCTCTGCTTCTGATCTCGTTATGGAGCAGGGAAGCACATACAAACTTGATTTTGAATCCGATTTCCCCGCCTTGATTCAGGACGGTCTTGATCCGGACGCTTGGTCCTGTAAAGCTGATGTTTCATGGTACACTGAGGACCGGGATATCGTACAGGTGTACGGTGATGGAACCCTTGTTGCCGACGAACCCGGTAGCACGGTGATTACGTGCAAGCTTGGTTACTTCGAGCGTTACTGCAAAGTCACAGTGAAGTAGCTGCCCTCCCGCGCTGGCAATCTTCGAGCTCCCCTGTCGCAAAGGACGACGGGGGAGCTCCATTTCAAAGGTCGTGGTTGCGTTGCGTTTGCAACGAGACGGCCGTCGTTTGTTGCATCATCGGGGGACCGTCTCAAGGGGCATATGGTCCGGTAACTTATGATAGAACGCAAAGCTATTGCCAAGATAGTAATGCTTTGAGAGGCATGAATGGTTCGCGTGCTGGTGATTGAAGACGACCCCGTCCAAGCCTTGCAGCTGGTTGACGGGATCAAGGAATCTTCCTACGGTCGCGACTGCGAAGTGACGGTTTGCACTGCCGGGAGCATCGTCCAGCTCCACAAGGAGCCCGTCGATGTTTTGTTCTGCGACATCGCCTTTGCCAAGGGCGGCCTGGACGGCGTGGATCTGGTCATACGATTCTTTGCGGACGGTAATACCCAGGTCGTCTATGTGACGGAGCCGGAGAACTACAGCGAGCGGGTGTATTTGACCGATCATGCCTGCCTGCTCATGAAACCTGTTGACCAGCAAAAGCTCACCACCGCTTTGGGGATGGCGCTGTCCCGGGTCGAGACTAAGGCGAACGGCCCCTTGCGGCTCCATGATGGGAGAACCGAGCATTTGGTAAGCCCCGACTCCATAATCTATATCGAGAGCGACCGGCGCATTCTTCGTTTTCATACCACGTCCGGTGTGATCAGGACGTATGGACGCCTGAAGGATGCTGCCTCCAAGTTGCCGAAGAGATTTCTCCAGACCCACAGGAGCTATCTCGTGAACATGGACTACATAGAGGAGCTCCACCAAGACGAGCTCAAAATGCGGGGGGGGGGGGGGTTTCTCTGTCTCCCAGCGTAGAAGGGGCCCGGTTCGGGAGGCGGTTGCATCGTACCGGAATCGGGGGTGCGGTGAGGGCTCTATGAGCGGGGTGCCGCGTGCGTTTCGGTAGCGTTCGTGCGTAAAGGCGGCACGGCCCTTATACTTTTGGAACTCTTCGGCTCTGATGCAAGAAAGGGATCTATGCCCACCTTCTCCGTCGTCATCCCCACCTACAATCACGGCGCCACCCTGGGCCGGGCGGTGTCCAGCGTGCTCTCCCAGGAAGGGGTGGAGCCCGATGCCGTGGAGGTGGTGGTCTCTGACGACGGCAGTGCCGACGACACCCTCGCTGTGGCCCGGGCCCTCGCAGACAAGGACCCCCGGGTCTCCGTCGTGTCCCACCCCGAGAACACCGGCACGCTGCGCAACCGCCGCGACGGGGTGCTGGCCACGAGAGGCCCCTGGGTCATGCTCATGGACGCCGACGACGAGCTGGCCCCCGGTGCCCTCGAGACGCTGGCGGTCGCCGTCGAGGAGGATCCGGCCCAAATCGTGCACTTCGGCGTCGAGGTGGTGCCCGAGACCCCCGCGGCCGTCCGGGCAGCCGCGGGCATGGCGGGCTTTCTGACCCCGGAGCCCCGGCGTCTCGAGGGCGACCGGATACTCGCCACCCCGCTCGCGGGGACGGGTGGCTTCGACTGGCACCTGCACCACCGGCTCTTCGACGGCGAGCTCGTCCGCGCCGCCTACGGCGCCGCCGCCGACGAGCGTCTCGTCGTGGCCGACGACATCTACCTCTCCTTCATCATCTGCTCCTTGGCCGGGAGCTACCGCGCCCTGCCCGACGCACCCCTCTACCGCTACCACCTTGGCGCGGGCGACACCTTCGGGTCCGCCCTCGACGTCGCGCACCTGACCCGCCTCGCCGATGCCGACGCCACGGCCCTTCGGTTGGCCCGTGCCTTCGCGGCCGGTCCTGCGGCCCCGGCGCGCGACGACTGGGAGGCCCGCCTCGCCGACCTCTCCGACCGCCTCTCCGAGCACGTCATGAACGAGTGGTGGGACAACCTCCCCGAGGAGGACCGCCGGGCAGGCTTGGACGCCGTCCTCTCCATCTGGGGTGCCGAGGCCGGGGTCGCCGCCGTCACCCAGGAGCTCTGGCGCTTCCTGCGTGACTCCGCCTACGGGCTCTGGGTCTCCGACGACTGCGACGACCCCGTGGCCCGGGAGCGTCTGGGGTCCCTGCTCGCCCTGACCGAGTCGCTGGAGGCGGAGCCGGGCTTCTCGGCCGAGGGGCGCTCCCGCCACGGAGCCATGCGCGCTGCCGCCCTGGGCCATCTGACGGACCTCGGCGTCGTACCCGCACCGGCGCCCGAGGGGCCCGATTCCGCGCCGGCGACCCGTCGCCCTGGACGTGGTCTGCGGGGCCTGTTCGGGAGGCTTTTCGGCTGAGGCCGCCGGCTCGGGTTATGGACGTTTGCGGCGCGCTGGCGCCGCCCGCGGCCGACCCGCCACAATGGAACGAGCGACCCACCGAGGTCCCACCCGTCATCCTGGAGGAGCCATGCCCCGTTTCTCTATCGTCATCCCGGCCTACAACGTGGAGGCCTACCTCGAACAGTGCCTCGAGAGTCTCGTCGCCCAGACCTTCGACGACTGGGAGGCCGTGGTGGTGGACGACGCGAGCCCCGACGGCTCCGGCGCCATCGCCGACCGCTTCGCCGCGGCCGACCCCCGCGTCTCGGTGGTCCACAAGCCACAGAACGGTGGCCTTCACCTGGCCCGGCGTACCGGTGTGGAGCGCTGCGGCGGCGAGTATGCCCTGCTCTTGGACGGCGACGACTCCCTCGAGCCCGACTGTCTCGCCCGTCTTCACGAGGCACTCTCGGCCGATCCCGTGGACTCCATCCACTTCGGCCTTGTCGCCCGTGCCGCGGGCTCGACGTCCGACGCCGCCGCCGAGGCCTTCCAGCGCTTCAACAATGCCGGCGAAGGCATCCTTGCCCGTCAGGAGCTTCTCACCCAGGTCTTCTTTGAGAAGGGCGGCTATCGCCGGGACTGGCGCGTCACCAACCATGCCTATAGAACCGAGGCGCTCAAGCGCGCCTTTGAGGCGATGACGCCCGAGCGCTTGGAGCGGGCAGAGGACTCCTACGAGTACCTGGTCATCTGCTCCGTCATCGAGCAGGAGGCCACCCGCAACGACATCCTCGGCTATGTCTACAACCTGGGCCGCGGCATCATCAACTACGACCGGCTCACGCCCGAGGCCTATGCCCGTGAGGCTGCTCAGTGCCGCGATTGCATCGACGCTGCCGAGGCCTACGCCTCCGCCTCGGGCGACGGTGCCCTCACGGAGGCCGCCGAGGGCTTGGGCGCCAAGGTCTTGGAGATCGTCACCAACGACTGGCAAAACCGCATCGCTCCCGAGGACCGCGTCGCGGCCGCCAGGCTCATCGCCCCCGTGCTCGGTCCCAACGAGGTGGCGGCCAACCTCGCCCGCCTCGCCCGCGACGGGGCCTACCGCCTCTGGGACAACGGCGGCTCCCTCGCCGACGACCCCTCCGTGGAGCGCACCCTCGGCCTCGCCCTCGAGCTCTCCGACACCGCCCGCATCTCCGATGCCGCCCGGACGCGCCTGGACGCCGCCGTCTCCGCCGCCGCCGGCCACATCGCCGACCTGCGCCATCGCGACGCCGGGCGTGCCGAGAACGAGCTCCGCGAGACCTACGACGCCCAGAAGGTGCGCATCCTCGTCTCGGCCCACCGCGACTTCGCGCGCTTCGACGCCCGGAGCCTCCAGATGATCCAGGTGGGCTGCGCCGTCAACGGCGGCCACCTGCCCCTCATGCTTCACGACGACGAGGGCGACAACGACTCCGCCCTCAACAAGATGCTCTGCGAGATGACGGCGCAGTACTGGGCGTGGAAGCATGTGGATGCCGAGTACGTGGGCTTCTGCCACTACCGCCGCTACTTCAACTTCTCCGACACCCGCTACGAGGAGAACGGCTGGGGCGAGGTCATGGCCGGCGCCATCGACGAGGGCGCCCAGGAGAGGTACGGCCTGGACGACGCCTCCATCGCCCGTGCCGTGGAGGGCTACGACGTCATCACCGCCCCGATGCAGGACATCCGCAACCTCCCAGCGCCCTACACCACTCCTGCCGAGCAGTACGCCGACGCCCCCAAGTTGCACATCGATGACCTCATCATGTGCGGCGAGGTGGTGAAGGAGCTCCACCCCGATTACGCCGAGGACGTGGAGGCCTACCTCAACGGCCACACGTCGTGCTTCTGCAACATGTACATCATGCGCGGCGAGCTCTTCCGCGAGTACGCCGAGTGGGTCTTCCCCATCCTCGACCGCTGCATCGAGAACATCGACTTCTCCCACTACTCCGTGGAGGCCGTGCGCACCCCGGGCCACCTTGCGGAGCGCCTGCTCAACATCTACCTGATGCACGGCGAGCGCGTGGGTCGCGGCTGGAAGACCAAGGAACTCCAGGTTGTCCACTTCCAGGACCCGGAGCCCCGCCCCGAGCCCGCGCCCCTGCCCGTGGAGACGCCCGTGCGCTCCACCATCCCGGTGGTCTTTGCCGCGGACGACAACTACGTTCCCATGGTCTCGACGACCATCGTCTCCATGCTCGAGAACGCGGACCCCGCCTACCGCTACGACGTCATCGTGCTCACGAGCGACATCTCCGGCGCGAACCGCGCCGAGATGCAGGCCATGGTGTCGCGCTCCCCCCACGCGCACCTGCGATTCCTCGACGTGGCCGACATCGTCGAGAAGTACGACCTCACCACGAGCAACGCGCACATCTCCAACGAGACCTACTACCGCTTCCTCATCCAGGAGCTGCTGCCCTTCTACACCAAGGTGCTCTACCTGGACTCCGACCTCGTGGTCACGGGCGACGTCGCCGAGCTCTACCGCACCGACGTCACCGGCAACCTGCTGGCGGCGGCCCGCGACGTGGACTTCCTCGGCAACCTCAACATGCCCGACGGCAAGCGCATGGCCTACGCCGAGGACGTCCTCAAGATGCGCGACCCCTACGACTACTTCCAGGCCGGTGTGCTGCTCCTCAACACGGGCGAGATGCGCTCCTTCATGACCATGGACCAGTGGCTCGAGGAGGCGTCCGACCCCACGCTCATCTACAACGACCAGGACGTCCTCAACCGTTGCTGCGAGGGCCGCGTCACCTACCTCGACAACGCCTGGAACGTCATGATCGACTGCGACGGGCGCATCGGGCGCATCTTCTCGTTCGCCCCCGCCGCCGTGTTCGACGCCTTCCTGCGCGCCCGCGGCGATGCCCTCATCACCCACTACGCGGGCTTCCAGAAGCCCTGGAACATGGTGGGCTGCGACAAGGCGGAGCTCTACTGGGAGTACGCCCGCAAGACCCCGTTCTACGAGCGCCTCATCGCACAGCTGGCCGCCGCGGTGGCCCACGTGGACCTCGGCGGCAAGCGCATCTCGTGGCAGCCGCCCAAGGCCATCGGCGAGAACAACCCCATCCGGAAGTTCGTGGACCCGCTCATGCCCTACGGCACCAAGCGCCGCGAGGTCATGAAGTCCATCGGGCGGGCGGTGCGCGGGCTGAACTAGGCAGCGGCGACAGACATCAGACGGCAACGCCCGTCAGCTCGGTTCGAGCTGACGGGCTTTTTTAAATATGTCGGGCGTCCGCACTGAGGGTGATAGTATCCTTAAATTTGTATCTGAACGCTATCTGATTATGAAAGGGGATGCCTTATGACGCGCAAGACAAGGAGAAACGGTCTTTTGAGGAGGTGGAGCCGAACAGGGCGTCGCGTAATCGCGGGAGTGCTGTGCGGCCTGCTGACTCTTCCAATCGCAGGCGTAATGCCGACGGGGGGGGGTCTCCTTAGCTGAGGCCCGCGAAGAGGCCTCTCAAAACGTGAGGATGCTTCGTCTCTACAACAGGTACACTGGCGAGCATTTTTACACTTCGAGTTATGAAGAAAGAGACAATCTCGTAAAAGCGGGTTGGACTTATGAGCGTGTGGGGTGGATAGCCCCGAGAAAGACCAGCACACCGGTATACCGTCTTTACAATCCTTATGCTCCCGGCGGTGATCATCACTACACCAAGGACGTAAAAGAGCGGGACATGCTAAAGCGAGCAGGATGGCGTGACGAAGGGGTGGGCTGGTACTCCCTGGCACAAGGCGACGCGGCGGCAGCCCCTGTACGCCGCGAGTACAATCCTTACGAGTTCGCCCACAACCACAACTACACCGACTCCTCCGACGAGCATTCGATGTTGATCACGGCCGGGTGGCGTGACGAGGGTATCGGCTGGTATGGGGTGAAGGAAGAGATCGTGGCTTCTGGGACTTTTGGCCAGGGCTGCTCTTGGAAGCTCGATAAAGACGGCACGGTGACCGTGTTCCCCACGAACGGAGTGTCCGGGACCATGGGCAAGCTCGCCGATGCGGTGCTGGCGAAGGTCAAAGAGCCGGATGTCAAGAGCGTGCTGATTGACAAGGGCGTCAAGGCGCCGCAAGACTCCACGAGACTCTTTTACACGGGCCCCGGTTCGCCTGCCCCGGGCGCACCATGTGGTCGTTTTTGGGTTGATACATTTGACGTGGCGTGTCTCGATACCTCCGCTGTCAAGGACATGAGCTGGATGTTCTATTACCAGGGGAGCGTCAGCAAAATATACGGACTTGATTTCTTTGACACTTCGCATGTGACGAGCATGCAGGGGATGTTCCGAGACTGTCATAATCTGTCAGATTATTCTGGCCTGACTTCGTGGAACGTCGCTGGCGTTAACGACATGTCTTGCATGTTCGAAAGATGTTATGGCTTGACGAGTCTTCAACCGCTTCGCAAATGGAACGTCGCCAGCGTCACCGATGCCTCATACATTTTTGATAGTTGTTGCTATCTTAAGAGTCTGGCAGGGATTGAGTTGTGGGATACGTCATCAATAACGAATCTTAATTATGCTTTCTATGAGTGCAACTCCATTAAAGACCTGTCGCCCCTTAGAAGATGGAACCTATCGAAGCTAAATTCGTGTGAAAAAATGTTCTATTGCTGTTACGAGCTATCGGATCTCTCCCCGATATCCTCCTGGGACGTTCACTCCGTGCGAGACTTTACTCAGATGTTTAGTAGGACTGCCATTAAAGATGCGCGCATCCTTAATGGGTGGAAGGTCAGCAATGCTGAGACTATAGGCATGTTTGATGGAGATGTAGCGACGCCTTCTTGGTACCACGAGTAAGGCCAACAAGAAGGACGGGCCGGGGATGTCTCAGGCGGGCCATCCCCGGCCCTTTTGCGTGCATGCCCCTAGAAGTCCCGGTAGGCGCAGCGCAAGGGGTCTCGGCTGAAGTTGCGGTTCACGTAGGGGTCTCCGATGGCGAAGTAGCGCGGATGGCGATAACGCAGCCACGAGAGCTCGCGCTCGGAGCGCACCTGCTTCTCCTCGTCGTCCGAAGCCCCACGGGAGAGCGACTCGTGATGGTGGAGCCTCACCTGGGGAAGATAGACCACAAGGAGGCCCTCCTCGCGCAGACGCAGGCAGAAGTCAACGTCGTTGTAGGCCGCCGACAGGTGCTCCTCGTCAAAGCCTCCTACCTGCCCCCAACGGTCCTTGCGCA
>CBCSOI010000019.1:0-13711 GCA_965141595.1 uncultured Atopobiaceae bacterium
GTCCGAGAGCCGCTTGGACTGGCCGTGCATGCCCAGGGGGCAGAGCACCTCACCCGGCTGCGGCGACGCGACCCAGAGCCGGCCACCCGTGGGCGACACCCCGGAGGCCTCTGCGTCGAGCATGACCGAGGCCGCGCCGCGCTCGGAGGCGAACGTGCGGGCGAGGCCGGGCGGGTCGTCGGCGCCGGAGACGGCGACGAGCGACGCCGTGAGGGTGCGGCCGTCGCCGAGGTCCAGGGTGCCCGGGACGTCGAGCCACGCGCCGCGGAGCACGGCCGCCCCCTCGCGGCCGCGGATGCGGAGCAGCCCGTACTGCACCGAGACGTCCACGCCGAGGGGCGCCGTGAACGACCCCTCCCCCGCCGCCACGAGCGACAGCACACGGGCGACGTGGCGGGCCTCCAGCCGGGCGCCGGGCGCCACCTCGAGCAGGGCCATGCGCACCACGCGGCGGGCCACGGCCACGTCCATGGCGGCGATGCGGCCGGCGTCCAGGGTGCGGGCGCCAGGGTCGGCGCGGCGGCAGACCTCGCGGAGGGCCCGGGCGGCCACGGAGGTCATGAAGGAGTCCTCGTCGGCCATGAGGTCGCACGAGGTGGCCACGGCCTCCACGAGGCGGGGGTTCCGCTCGGCCGCGGCGGGCACCACGACGTGGCGCACGTAGTTGCGCAGGTAGCGGATGTCGGCGTTGGTGGCGTCCTCGCGCCAGACCACGCCGTGCATGCGCAGGTAGTCGCAGAGGTCGTCGTGGGTGCGGTCCAGAAGCGGGCGCACGATGCGGTTGCGGCGCCTGGGGATGGACGAGAGGCCCGACGGTCCGGCGCCCTTGAGCGCGTTCATGAAGAAGGTCTCGCAGCGGTCGTCGGCCGTGTGGCCGGTGAGGATGCGCGCGGCCGAGCGGGAGCAGCCCGCCTCGGCGCAGAGGCGGTTGGCGAGCCCCGTGGCCTCGTCGTAGCGCACCTGGCGCGCCACGGACTCGAACGACTCGCCCGGCGTGGCGTCGGCGAGCGCGGGCACGTCCACGAAACGCACCGTGCACGGGATGCCGTGGCGGGCGGCGAGGTCGGCCACGAACTCGGCGTCCTCCTCTGCGTCGATGCCGCGGAGGCCGTGGTTCACGTGGAGCACGTGCAGGCGCTCCCGGGCGATGGGGGCGCAGCCACGGCCGTCGTCGATGTCGAGGCTCGAGGTGGCGGCCATGAGGAGCAGGGCGCAGGAGTCGGCCCCACCCGAGACCATGAGCACCACGGGGGCGCGCAGGGCGGGGTCGCCGGCGGGAGCGGGGCGCGAGAAGCGCGCGGTACCGGTGCCGTAGCGTTTGGCGACGCTGGTCATGGGGTCCTCCTCGGGCGGACGCGGGGCTCAGGGACAGCATTGAAGTGTAGTCTTGTGGGGCCCGACACACCGCCCGGCCTGCGAAGAGGACCCCATGGAACGCCTGCTGACCCTGCACGTCCTCGCCTCGGGGTCCAAGGGCAACGCCTACCTGGTGGAGGGGCCCGACGGCTCCCTGCTGGTGGACGACGGCCTCTCGCGCAGGGAGCTCCTGCGCCGCGGGGCCGAGCTGGGCGTGGACGTGGAGGCTGCCTCGGCCTGCGTGGTGACCCACGAGCACGGCGACCACGTGCGCGGCCTGGCCGTGTGGTGCCGCCACTGGCGCGGGCGCCTGGTGGCGAGCGAGGGCACGGCGGCGGCGCGGCCGGCCATGGAGGCGCTGCCCTTCGAGACCGTCGTGCCCGGCGAGGGCTTCTCGGTGGCGGGGCTGGAGGTCTCCACGTTCCCCACGAGCCACGACGTGCGCCAACCCATGGGTGTGACGGTGCGCTGCGGCGGCGACGCCGTGGGCATCTGCACCGACACCGGCGTGCTGACCCCCGAGGCCGCCCGCGCCCTGGCCGGCATGCGCATCCTCGCCCTGGAGTCCAACCACGACGAGGCCATGCTCCGGTGCGGCCCCTACCCCGCCTACCTCAAGGCCCGCGTGGCCGGCGAGCGCGGGCACCTCTCCAACGCCCAGGCGGCCGCGGCGCTGCCGTCGCTGGTCGCCCGGGAGACCGAGGCCGTGGTGGCCATGCACCTCTCGCAGGAGAACAACCGCCCCTCGGTGGCCGTGCGGTGCCTGGCGGCTGCGGTCGGCGCCGAGCCGCAGGATGCGCTGGGCGTGCACGCCGCCACGCCCGACGGGCGCCTCAGGGTGCTGGCTGCGGCGCAGGACGCACCCGTGTCGGTTTTCTAACGGGTGGCGAGAGGGACGGCGCCCGCGTCGGGGCTCTTCTAGAATGGCGTGAACACACCAAGCCGAGCGGTACCGGGGACGGGAGCGACCATGGCAGAGCACGAGCGGACCGAACGACCCACCACGGGGCCCGCCATCCCCAACCTGGGGCGCACCCGGCGCGTCACGGGCCTCGACCTGCCCGACTTCGACGACGAGCCGCCCACCGTCTCGGCCCCCACGCCGGAGGGCGACCTCTCGGCCGTGGACCCCGCCTTCGAGGGCGACCTCGACCACCGCTCCCCGGACCCCGAGCTCGCCCGGCCGGCCAACGCCGCCCCGCGCCACGCCGCCCCGGCGCCGTCCGTGGGCCGCAGCCGCGAGGCCTTCGTGCGCGAGCCGGTGCCCCACGTGACCCAGCCCGCCGTGGACCTCATGGACGAGGACGACACCGAGGGCGCCATCGACTACGCCCACGAGTCGGGCTTCACCACGCGCCGCGGCCCCGTGCTCTCGGGCGCCGGGTACCGCCGCAGCCGCGCCGACGAGAAGCGTTTCAAGAAGGACCTCCGGTACGGCCAGTACCTGAGCGTGCCCAAGGGCAGGCGCGACCTGTTCTCCTCCAAGCGCCAGATGCAGCAGCGCCGCGTGACCATGGCCCTGGTGGCCGTGATCGCCGTGGCCGTGGTGGCGCTGGTCGTGTGGCTGATCGTCCGTTAGGCAAGGGCACCGGGGCGCCGGGGCGCCGCCGCAGGGCTCGGCCCTTCGGTGCACGGGCCCATCGCCCCCGTGCGCATTCTCGGCCCTTCGGTGCGCGGGAACCCATTCACTGAGGCCGCGAACCACCGAGAACCGCTCACCGAAGACCCGAGCCCATGCACCCGGGCAACGAGTCCGCCGCCAAGACGCCCGGGCCACGAGACGTGACGACGCGCCCGGCTCATCTGTCGCTTGGCGTGACGGCGGCGTCCGGCCCATCTGTCACTTCGCTTATTTTGCTATTGATGAACCCCATACCCTGGGGAGCCCCGGCGCGGCCCGTTTTTTCTCAAGCGAGACGCGCCGTCACGCCCAAGGGTCCTCCTCCCAGAGGGGCTCCGGCTCCGGCCGGCGGTCGCTCCAAGGGTCGTAACCGTCGTCGTCCTCGTTCTCCGCGCGGCAGAACTCCGAGTCGCGACGCTCGGGCCTCCGATGCTCGGTCTCGCGGTGCCCCCTGCCGTCGCCCGACGCGCCGGCCGTTCCTGGCACGCCCGCGCTCCCGTGACCTGGCGTCACCGCACGGCCTCCCCCACAACGTACGACACCGCCAGGTTGGCCATGGAATCGCCGTAGTGCCCCAGGTCCACCGACTCCTTCTTGAGGTTGCCGTCCAGGGTGTCGGTACGCGCCGCGCACACGGCGGCACGCACGTCGTCGCCCTGACGCCACACCACCACGGCCCATGTGTTGTCGCCCGAGGTGCCGGCCTTGGCCACGAAGTCGGGCGCGTCGTCCATCCTGGGCGTCACGGTCTGCGGCGTGGCCACCGTCGTGGTGCCCGACGACGCCTTGAGGCCGCACGCGTTCATGAGGGCGTTGACGCACGACTGGTCCACCTTGAGGGTGCCGACGTCGGCGGGGGAGCTCTCCTGCGCGATCTGCAGGCGCACGCCGTCGACGGAGGCACCGGCCGCCAGGGCGTCGGTGGCCCAGAACTGGAAGCCCTCGTAGCGGGCGAACGGGTTGGGCCCCACCACGACCTCGGGGTCGGCCGCGGGGCCGGCCCACGTCATGGTGGCGGCGTTGTCCTTGGAGGCGCCGTAGCGGATGGAGTAGCCGCGGTCGCGCAGGTAGGTGGAGAGGTCCTGCGGACGGCAGGAGAGGTACTCGGTCACGGCGTAGGGCGTGGAGGGGTACGGCGAGCTCACGTTGAGCGTGACCGTGGCGCCCTGCTTGAGGGTGGCGCCGGCGCCGGGGTCGGTGGACACCACGGTGCCGGACTCCTCGTCGGAGGCCACGAGCACCTCCCTGGGCGTGAGCCCGGCCCGCGTCACGGCCTCCTTGGCCTCGTCGCTCGAGAGACCCGCGACGTCGGGCACGGTGTAGGGCTGGGCCACCACGAGGGTCACGACGTCGTCCTCGGCCACCACGGTGCCGGCGGCGGGCGATGCCGAGATGACCGTGCCCTCCTCGCGGTCGGAGTTCTCGTACTCGATGCGCAGTCGCGCGATGCCCCGCTTCTCCAGGGCGCGCTTGGCGTCGTCGAGGGTCATGCCCTCCACATCGGGGACGGAGCGCTCCACACCCACGCCCAGCGCCACCACGGTGCCGGGGTCGACGCGACGGCCGGGGGCCGGGTCCTGCTCCACGACCTTGCCCACGTTGCCGTCGGAGACCACGTCGGACGTCGCCACCGAGAAGCCCCCGTCCTGTAGGAGCTGGGTGGCCTGGGCCTGGTCCATGCCCACGGTGTCGGGCAGGGTGCGGCCGCCCCAGAGCTCCATGCGCCAGGTGACGAAGGCCGCGAGCAGCGCCAGGGCGGCGAGGAACACCGCGACGGCCGAGACGAGCCCGAGCCGGGACGAGCGCCCCTTGGGCTCCTCGGGCTCGGGGGGCACCGGGAAGGCCGGCTCCGTGTCGCCGGGGAAGGCCCCGGTGGCCGCAGGGTCGAACGGGTCGTGGTCGGCTGCGTCGAGGTCCCGCGGACGGACCTGCTCGCGGGTGGCCTCGAGGCCGTCCGGCACCGGTGCCGGCTCGGCCTTGGGGATGGGCGCCGTGGGCGGGACGTCGTCGGCGGGGGCTCCGACGGCCGGGGCGGCGCCATCTGGGGCGGTGTCGCTTGGGGCGGCCGTGCCCTCGGCGGCGTCGGTCTCCGGGGCCTCCGGGACAGCGCCCCCCTCCCGATCCATGCCCCCATCGATGTCCTCGGCGGACGCGGCACCCTCGGCACCGGCCGCACCGGCACTCGCGACGGACGCGGCACCGTCGGCAGGCGCCGGGGTCACCGGCCGCCCGCACTCGGGGCAGAACTTGGCGTTGTCGGGCAGCCCGTGGCCGCAGCCGTCGCAGATCATGCAGTCCTCCAGCCGACTCCGTGCGGCACGCGCGTTGAAGAATCCGGGGCAATTATCCCGCTAACGGCCCTCTCGCGGTAGCCCGGTGCAGGACCGTCAGGGGGCTCCACCCCTTCATTCCCGTTCCGGGCCCGTTGCCTTCGCGGCCCGGGCCCACATCCGCCCGCCGAGATCCCGGCCTACCGCGCGGCCACGTACAAAGAGGGGCCCGCGCCACCCGACACGGGCCCCTCCTCCCAGCAGGATGCAGCCGGTCCGGCTACTCCTGGATGTGCACGTCGTCGGGCTCCACGGCCTCCTCGACGTCGGCCTCCGCCTCCTCGGGCGTGGCGTCGTCGAGCCTGGCGTGGAAGCCGTTGGCCTCGTCCACGTCCACACACACGGTGTCACCCTCGCGCACGCGGCCGTTGATGACGAGCGTGGCCACGTTGTCCACGACCTGACGCTGGATGAGGCGCTTGAGCGGGCGCGCGCCGTACACCGGATCGAGGCCCTCGAGGGCCAAGGCCTGGATGGCGGCCGGGGTCAGGCGCAGCTTGATGCGCTGGTTGGCCAGGCGGTCGCGCACGTCGGCGAGCTGGATGTCCACGATCTTCTCGATGTCGTCGAGCATGAGGGCATGGAACACCACGACGTCGTCGATGCGGTTGAGGAACTCGGGCTTGAACGTGGCACGCAGGGCCTCGTTCACCTGCTCGGTGACCTCCTCCGGGTGGGCGATGGCGTTGGCGCTCGCGATGTACTGCGAGCCCACGTTGCTCGTCATGATGATGATCGTGTTCTTGAAGCTCACCACGCGGCCCTGGCCGTCGGTGAGGCGGCCGTCGTCGAGCACCTGCAGCAGGATGTTGAAGACGTCGGGGTTGGCCTTCTCCATCTCGTCGAGCAGGATGACCGAGTAGGGGCGCCTGCGGACGGCCTCGGTGAGCTGACCGCCCTCGTCGTAACCCACGTATCCCGGAGGGGCGCCGATGAGGCGCTGGACGCTGAACTTCTCCATGTACTCGGACATGTCGATGCGCACCAGGGCGTGCTCGTCGTCGAAGAGGTACTCGGCGAGGGCCTTGGCGAGCTCGGTCTTGCCCACGCCGGTGGGCCCGAGGAAGAAGAAGCTGCCGATGGGCCGCTCGGGGTCGGACAGGCCGGCGCGGCTGCGGCGCACGGCGGCGGCCACGGCCTTGACGGCGTCGTCCTGGCCGATGACGCGGCGGTGCAGCTCCTCCTCGAGGTTCTGCAGCTTGTCCATCTCGCCCTGCATCATCTTGGTCACGGGCACGCCGGTCCAGCTGGAGACGACGTCGGCGATCTCGCCGGTGGTGACCTCCTCCTTGAGCATGCCGTCGTCGGTCTTGTCCTCGAGGAGCTTCTCGGCCTCGTCGTACTGGCGCTGGAGCTCGGGGATGGTGGCGTAGCGCAGCTCGGAGGCGCGGGCGAGGTCGCCGGAACGCGTGGCGCGCTCCTCCTCGCTGTGGGCCTCGTCGATCTGGCGCTTGAGGTCCTGCACGCGGTCGATGGCGCCCTTCTCGTTCTGCCAGGCGGCCTTCACGCCGTCGAGCTTCTCGCGCATGCCGGCCATCTCGCGGCGCAGCTGCTCCAGGCGGTCCTTGGAGGCGGCGTCCTCCTCCTTCATGAGGGCCTGCTCCTCGATCTGCATCTGGGTCATCTGGCGGTCGAGGGCGTCGATCTCGGCCGGCATGGAGTCGAGCTCCATGCGCAGGCGGCTGGCCGCCTCGTCGACGAGGTCGATGGCCTTGTCGGGCAGGAAACGGTCGGAGATGTAGCGGTTGGAGAGGTCTGCGGCCGAGACGAGCGCGGCGTCGGTGATGCGCACGCCGTGGTGCATCTCGTACTTCTCCTTGAGGCCGCGGAGGATGGAGATGGTGTCCTCCACCGTGGGCTCGGAGACGAGCACGGTCTGGAAGCGGCGGGCCAGGGCGGCGTCCTTCTCGATGTACTTGCGGTACTCGTCGAGGGTGGTGGCACCGATGGCGCGCAGCTCGCCGCGGGCGAGGGCCGGCTTGAGGATGTTGCCGGCGTCCATGGAGCCCTCGGTGGCCCCGGCGCCCACGATGGTGTGCAGCTCGTCGATGAATAGGATCACCTGGCCGTCGGACTTCTGCACCTCCTTGACCACGCTCTTGAGGCGCTCCTCGAACTCGCCGCGGTACTTGGCGCCGGCGACGAGGGCGCTCATGTCGAGCTCGACGATGTCCTTGTCCTTGAGGGTGGAGGGCACGTCGCCGGCGACGATGCGCTCCGCCAGGCCCTCGACGATGGCGGTCTTGCCCACGCCGGGCTCGCCGATGAGGACGGGGTTGTTCTTGGTGCGGCGCGAGAGCACCTGAACGGTGCGGCGGATCTCCTCCACGCGGCCGATCACCGGGTCGAGCTTGCCCATGCGGGCGAGCTCGGTGACGTTGCGGCCGTAGCGCTCGAGAGCCTCGAACTCCGGCTTGGAGTCGGCGCTCGTGACGTGCTCGTCGCCGCGGAGCTCCTCGTAGGCGGCCTGGACGCGCTTGGCGGTGAGGCCGGCGCCGTTGAGAATGGAGCCGGCGGCGCCCTTGTCCTCGCAGAGGGCCACGAGCAGGTGCTCGGTGGTCACGTAGGAGTCGCCCATCTTGGCGGCGAGCTTCTCGGCCTCGTCGAAGACCTTCACGAGGCCGCGCGAGAGCCCCATCTGCGACAGGCCCGAGCCGGAGACCTTGGGCTCCTTGGCGATGGCGTCGTCGGCCTGGTGCTCGAGGGAGCGGGGGTTGGCGCCGATCTTCTCGATGATGGAGTCGAGGTTGCGCTCGCCTGAGGCCAGGAGCGCCTTGAGCAGGTGCACCGGCTCGCAGGCGCTTGCGTCGACGTCGGTCGCGATGCCGAGGGCCGTCTGGAGGGCCTCGGCCGCGGTGACGGCGAGCTTGTTGACGTTCATGCGATACCTCCCATTACATGTATCGATAGGGTTCTGTGGGGGCTTCTGCCCCCGAACCCGGGTCTTTTGAATCAGTCGCCCACGTTGCCCTGAAGAAATCCACGGAGGACCTGCTCGGGGCCCTTG
This sequence comes from uncultured Atopobiaceae bacterium, assembly GCA_965141595.1. Lineage (GTDB taxonomy): Bacteria > Actinomycetota > Coriobacteriia > Coriobacteriales > Atopobiaceae > Granulimonas. The sequence continues at coordinate 8,315 of CBCSOI010000019.1, forward strand.
CCGTCGTAGGGGGCGAGGGCGGTTATGCGGACCTGGGTGCGGAACTCGCTGACCTGGTCCTCCAGCTCGCGGACGCGCGCCCGCAGCTGGTCGATCTCGTCGTCCCGGGCCTCGGCGCGCTCGCGCATCTCGAGGATGCGCACCACGCCGGCCAGGTTGATGCCCTCGTCGGTGAGCCTGCCGATGAGGTGCAGACGGTCGATGTCGGCCTGGCTGTACAGCCTGGTGTTGCCCCGGGAGCGGCCGGGGCTGACGAGGCCCTTCTGCTCGTAGACCCGGAGGGTCTGCGGGTGCATGCCGGTGAGCTCGGCGGCCACCGAGATCATGTAGAGGGGCTTGGTGCGGTTGGCCTTGGGGCCCTGCGGTTCTTTCATCGTTGCCTCCTCCAGAGACTCGAGGCCCGTCCGGGGGCGTCTACTTGGACTTCGACGCCTTCGAGGCATCCTTGACGAGCTTCTCTATGTCGCGGCGGTAGTCGTGGTGGTCGGCGGCCTGGGCCTCCTCGAGCGCGGCGCGCTCCTCCTTGGAGAGACGCGTGGGCACCTCCACCTTCACCGTCACGTACAGGGCGCCCTTGGTGCCCTTCTTCTTGACGTTGGGCGCGCCCAGGTCCTTGAAGCGGAAGACCTTGCCGTCCTGGGTGGCCTTGGGCACCTTGAGGCGCACGGTCTTGCCCTCGGGGGTGGGGATCTCCACCGTGGCGCCGAGGGCGGCCTCGTAGATGGAGATGGGCAGGTCCATGCGGACGTCGGCACCGTCGCGCTTGAAGACGGGGTGCTCGGCCACGCGGGTGGTGATCACGAGGTCGCCGCGCTCGCCGCCGTTGCGCCCGAACTCGCCACGCTTGCGGTAGCGCAGCTTGCCGCCGTTGACGGCGCCGGCCGGGATCTTGACCGTGAGGCTCTGCTCCTCGCCCGTGGACGGGATGCGGTAGGTGACCTTGCGCTGGGCGCCCGTGAGGGCCTCCTCGAAGGTCACGTCGATGGACATGGTCAGGTCCCCGCCCTTTTGGACGCGGTTCCCGGGGTTGCCCCCGCCGAAGATCGACGAGAAGTCGAAGCCGCCGAACCCTCCGTCGTCCTGGGCCGAGGCGGCGCCGCCGCCGAAGCCGCTGAAGATGTCGGAGAAGTCGAAGCCGCCGTCCGTGTAGGTGTAGGCCCGGCCTCGCCCGCCGTCGCCGCCGAAGTCGGCGCCGGGGATTCCCCCGAACATCAGGACCTGGTCGTACTCCTTGCGCTTCTCGGGGTCGGAGAGCGTCTCGTACGCCTCGGAGATCTCCTTGAACTTCTGCTCGTCTCCACCGGCGTCGGGATGGTGCTTCTGAGCCAGCTTGCGGAAGGATTTCTTGATCTCGTCGGCCGACGCGTCGCGGGAGACGCCCAGCACGTCGTAGAAGTTCTTCTTAGGCATCGAGTTCGCACCCCCTTTCTTAAGGGTTCTCGCGAAAGCGCGCCCGGGACGATGCTCGGCCCGGGCGCGCTTGGTTCGGGTTGTTCCGTCACCGGGGCATGTACCCCCGATGGCCGTGCGGGTGCCGTGACGACCCGCATCTCAAGCGGGTCCTAGGCCGTTTCCCCGCCGTCGTCGGCGGGGGCCGGGCGCTTGGGACCGCCCACGGTCACGGAGACCATGGCCGGGCGGATCACCTTGCCGCCCATGGCGTACCCGCGCCGCAGCACCTGGGCCACGGAGTCGTCGTAGGCCTCGGCGTCCTGCACCTGGCCCACGGCCTGCTCGCGCAGGGGGTCGAAGGCCTCGCCGGGGCGGTCGATGACCTCCACGCCCTCGCGCTCGAGGACGCCCACGATCTTGGCGTGGACGTTGGCGATGCCCGCGCCCAGCTCCTTCACCTGGGCGTCGTCGACGCCCCGCGCGTGGTCCACGGCGCGCTCGAGGTCGTCGATGGCCGGGAGAAGGCTCTCCACGAGCTTCTCCGTGGCACGGGCGCGCTCGGCCACGCGCTCGGCGGCCGTGCGTTTGCGGTAGTTGTCCCAGTCGGCCTGCAGACGGGCCACGCGGGCCGCGGCGTCGGCCGCCTCGGCCTGGGCCTTCTGGACCTCGTCCTGGGCATCGGCCAGCTGCTTCTGCAGCTCGTCGCGCTCGGCGCGCATCTTGTCGGCATCCTTGGCGAGGTCGTCCTTGGCGGCCTGCTCGCCGGCACGGATGGCAGCCTCGACCATCTCGGGGTCGAGCTCCTCGTTCTGATCCACGGTTGTCGCCTCCTCCAAAGGGACGTCCCGGGGCGCGGGGCCCCGGGACGGGTCGTGCGGCGTGTCAGGGCCTCTTACTTCTCGTCCTCGTCGTCGACCACCTCGTAGTCGGCGTCGACCACGTCGTCGTCGGAGGAGCCGGCGTTCTGCGCGGCGCCGTCCTGGGCGCTGGAGTAGACGACCTCGGCCAGCTTGTGGCCGACCTCCTGGAGCTTGTCGCCGGCGGCCTTGATGGCGTCGATGTCCTGACCCTCGAGGGCCTTCTTGGCCTCCTCGACGGCGGCGTCGGCCTCGGACTTCATGTCGGCAGGCACCTTGTCGCCGAGGTCCTTGACGGTCTCCTCGGTGGAGTAGGCCAGGCTGTCAACCTGGTTGCGGACCTCGATGTCGGCCTTGCGCTGCTTGTCCTCCTCGGCGTTGGCCTCGGCGTCCTTGACCATGCGGTCGACTTCCTCGTCGGACAGGGCGGTGGAGCCGGAGATGGTGATCTGCTGCTCCTTGCCGGTGCCGAGGTCCTTGGCGGAGACCTTCACGATGCCGTTGGCGTCGATGTCGAAGGTGACCTCGATCTTCGGGGTGCCGCGGCGGGCGGCCGGGATGCCGGTGAGCTGGAAGCGGCCGAGGCTCTTGTTGTCGGCGGCGAACTCACGCTCGCCCTGGAGCACGTTGATCTCGACGGAGGTCTGGTTGTCGGCGGCCGTGGAGTAGATCTCGGTCTTGGACGTGGGGATGGTGGTGTTGCGGTCGATCATCTTGGTCATGACGCCGCCCATGGTCTCCACGCCGAGGGACAGCGGGGTCACGTCGAGCAGCAGGATGCCGTCGACGTCGCCGGTGAGCACGCCGCCCTGGACGGCCGCGCCGTCGGCCACGACCTCGTCGGGGTTCACGGACATGTTCGGCTTCTTGCCGGTGATCTTCTGCACGAGCTCCTGCACGGCGGGCATGCGGGTGGAGCCACCCACGAGGATGACCTCGTCGATGTCGGAGATGTTGAGGCCGGCGTCCTTGAGGGCCTTGGTCACAGGCTCCTTGCAGCGGTCGAGCAGGTCGCGGGTGAGACGCTCGAACTCGGCGCGGGTGAGCGTGTAGTCGAGGTGCTTGGGCGCGTTGTCGACCGAGGTGATGAAGGGCAGGTTGATGGTGGCCTGCTGGGCGCTGGAGAGCTCCTTCTTGGCGTTCTCGGCGGCCTCCTTCAGACGCTGCAGGGCCATGGGGTCCTTGCGGAGGTCGACGCCCTCCTCCTTCTGGAACTTGTCAGCGGCCCAGTCGATGATGCGCTGGTCCCAGTCGTCGCCGCCCAGGTGGTTGTCGCCGTTGGTGGCGAGGACCTCGGTCACGCCGTCGGCGAGCTCGAGCAGGGAGACGTCGAAGGTGCCGCCGCCGAGGTCGAAGACCAGGATCTTCTGGTCGCCGTCGGCCTTCTCGAGGCCGTAGGCGAGAGCGGCCGCGGTGGGCTCGTTGACGATGCGCTTGACCTCGAGGCCGGCGATCTTGCCGGCGTCCTTGGTGGCCTGACGCTGGGCGTCGTTGAAGTAGGCGGGGACGGTGATGACGGCCTCGGTGATGGTCTCGCCGAGGTACTTCTCGGCGTCGGCCTTCATCTTGGCGAGAATCATGGCGCTGATCTGCTCGGGGGTGTAGTCGGTGCCGTCGATGTCGATGACCACGCGGCCGTCCTTGCCCGGCTTGACGGTGTAGGGGACGGTCTTGATCTCGCTCTGGACCTCGTCGAACTTGCGGCCCATGAAGCGCTTGACGGAGAAGACGGTGTTCTGCGGGTTGGTGACGGCGCGGTTCTTGGCCGCCTTGCCCACGAGACGCTCGCCGTCGGGCTGGAACGAGACCACCGACGGGGTGGTGCGGTCGCCCTCGGCGTTCACGATGATGGTGGGCTCGCCGCCCTCGAGGACCGCCATCGCGGAGTTGGTGGTGCCGAGGTCGATGCCCAGAATCTTGTTTGCCATAACTGGCCTTCCTTTCATGCCTGCCTCGTGGTGCAGGGCCCGTTGGCGGCCATGGTGGCCGTCGATGCCGGCGTTACACTGGTGAGGCTTATATCCTTTGCGGAACATACTACACATAATCTAAGTCGGGGCAACATATATTTTCTGGTTCTCCACAACTCAGAGTGCCGGGGCATGTGCAGGCGGCCTCATGGAGCCTTATCACCGCTGGTGGGAGCCGCTAACAGGGGACTTGCAGCCGTGGACGCGATGTGTGGGGAGCAAATACCTGCGGGCGGGTGGTATATAAAGCATGTACCTGCAACTTTGGCTAACTTTTCCAGGTCCGACGCACCGCCGAAAAGTCCAGAACCTGTTCTTGCAAAGCCGCCCATTCTTGCTATATTCACTTCACACGGGCCAGCGGACACCGCCGGCCATCCTAGCGACGATCGGAGAGAACCATGGCCCATCCTGTTATCGATGCCGACGAGTGCATCTGCTGCGGCGTGTGCGTCGACACCTGCCCCACCGACACCCTCGAGCTCGGCGACGAGAGCGCCGTCGTGGCCAACGAGGAGAACTGCATCGCCTGCGGCCAGTGCATGGAGGCCTGCCCCACCGGCGCCATCACCGAGATCGTCGAGGACTAGCCCCGACGGCCACCCGCACCACCAGACGCCCCCGGACGCCCAGCGCGCCCGGGGGCGTCTTTTTATATATGTGCGGGTCGCGCCTCGGGGCATGTGCGGGCCGCGGTGGGCAACCCGTTGACGAATCGGCGGATCTGTTCATTGACACGACGTCAACGACCGCCATAGTCTGACTGCAGCTTGAAAGGAGGCCCATGGACGGGCGTCGTGACAAGGGTGGGGACCGCCGCCGCGAGGAGCTCCTCTGCGCCGCGCGGGACCTCTATCAGGAGAAGGGCCTCGCCCGGACCTCGGTCCAGGACATCACGGACCGGGTGGGCGTCACGCGGTCGCTCTTCTACCACTACTTCTCCGACAAGGACGACGTGACCTCCGCCGTGCTCGACGACTACGTGGCCGACTACGTAGAGGCCCTCTCCTACTGGAACGCGCAACGGCGGAGGGGCGACGTCGACGAGGCGCTCCTCTCGGTGGTGCGGCTCGTCCGCAACGCCATCCTCGAGAGCGACTCGTTCCGCTCCGACCTCAACTCCAGGGAGAACGCGTCGCTCTACCTGGGCTTCATCCACCGGGTGGTCGAGCACACCG
>CBCSOI010000020.1:0-13321 GCA_965141595.1 uncultured Atopobiaceae bacterium
GAGCACGCCGTGGGCGAAGCTGCCGCGGTCGAGGCCCGAGAAGTCGGCGTCCAGACGGCTGGCCGGCACGGCGCGCTCGAGGAACCAGCGGCGGGGGCAGCCGAGGTAGGTCTCGAGGTCGGTGGCCGAGACCACCGGGGCGTCGCCGGCGACGTCCGAGCGCATGACGGCGAGGTGCGCCGCCCGCTCCGAGAGCGTGCCCACCTCCAGCGGGGGGACGAAGCCCGAGGGCTCGGGCTCGCGGCCCTGGGGCGACAGGTTCTTGGAGACGCGCTCCTCGCCCAGGGACACGGTCTCGGGGCGCTCGCGGTAGCAGGACAGGAGCTCGGCGAAGAGCGGCGAGGGGTGCGTGGCCTCGGCCGAGGCGTCGCGCAAGGAGCGCTCCACGGCCAGGCCGTGGGTGGGGGCGGCCCAGACGTGCCACGCACGGGCGCGGGCGACGGCGTCCGGGGCCGCGGGGCGGCCGAGGCCGAGCAGGCCGAGGAGCCCGTGGACCGCGTCGTGGGGCGCCGAGATGGGGTCCTCGGCAGCGGTCTGGCCGCAGAGCAGCACGTCGTCCACGGAGCCCGGGGGCGTGGAGGCGGCGCGGGCGGGGTCGAGGATCTCGACCGTGCAGCGCTGCGCCTCCCCGAAGCGGCCGCGCTCGGGCGAGCGGGCGACACCCATGCGCGAGAGCACGGACGTGAGCACCGTGAGGCGCGCGTGGGGGTCCAAGCCGTCGCCGAACAGCCCGTCCACCGCGGCGCAGGCGTCCTCGACGGCGCAGAGGGCCTGGTGGGCCTCGCGGTCCCGCGCGGCCTGGGCGTTGGGGCGCAGGGCGCGGGCGGCGCCGGCCCAGTCGCCGGCGGCCACGAGCTCCACGGTGCGGGCGAGGGGCCCGCTCTGGGTGGCCACGCGGGCGACGTCCGAGAGCACCGCGGCCGGTGAGAGGGCGCGGTTCTGGCGCCAGGCGGCGTCCAGAGAGAACACGATGTCGCGGGGCAGGCCGGAGAGCTCGGAGAGCAGGAAGTCCGTCACGGCGCGGGGAGGCCACCAGCTGCGGTCGGCCCCGACGGAGGCCGAGAGGACCTCCTCGGCCGCGGCCGCGGCGTCGGGGGCACCCTCGGCCGCGCGGTCCAGGCGCCACTGCGACGCGGCCGCGGCGATGGCGGAGAGCTGCTCCACGAAGGCGAGGAACTGGCGCGCCGCGCGGAGGTCGGACGCCGGCTCCACCCACGAGGCTCGCACGGCGATGCCGCGGTTGGAGGCCTTGGGCGACACTGTGCGCCAGGCCTCCCGGGGGTCGCGGGTGACCAGGAGCACGCGCTCGGCGCCGGCCTCGGCCAGGCGGGCGAGCTCGCGGGCCACGAGCTCGGGCTCGGCCTCGGGGCCGGCAGCCTCCAGCAGGCGCACGGACCCGGTGGGCTCCACGGGGCCTCCCCCGCCGAACACGGAGCCGAGCAGCGCCTGGAGCTCCGGCGAGCGCGGCGGGACGGGGGCCGCGGCGCGGGCCGGGGCCTCGCCGACGGCGGCGCCGGCCCCCTCGGCCTCGGAGACGACGGCGGCCTCGCAGGCCCGGGCCGCGTCACCGGCGGCGCCGGGATGGGCGGAGGAGGCCCAGGTGAGGCCCACCCACGCGGCCAGGCGGCCGAAGAGCCGCGCCTGGGAGGCGTCGAGGTCCTCCCAGCCGGCGGCCACGAGGGCGCAGCGGGCCTCCCCGGGGTGCGCCGCCAGGGCGCCGGGGAGCTCCTCGAAGACGCGGGAGCGGGTGGAGAGGCCCCGGGCCACGAGGTCGTCCGCCAGGGCGACGGCCATGGTGCAGGCGTCGCGCTGCTCCGGGGAGAGCGCGCTGCCGGCGGCGGCCACGGCGGCGGGGAGCTGGGCCGAGAAGGTGCCGGCCAGGGTGGCGACGACGTCCACGTAGCCGGGGTAGACGCCGGCGGACTCGGGACGGCCGTCCATGAGCGCGTTGCCGCCGAGGACCTTCCAGGCGGTGGCCGTGACGTCGGCGCCGTGGGCGAGCGCGGTGCCGTCTCCCAGGCGTCCCCAGAGGGCGTCGGCCCAAGGCACGGGGCAGGTGACGTCCACACCCACGCCTATGCCGCCACGTGCCAGGGTGCGGCGGGCGTCCAGCGCGGCACGCATGGAGGGGACGATCACGGTCACCGGCCGGCGCTCTGCCAGGGCCCCCGTGACGACCGTCAGGGCCGCGGGCCCGAGGACGGTCCCCTCCGTGTCGCGGACGACGGTCAAAGCCATGGCGGCCCCCTTCGCATCGGTGGACGGCGATAAAGACGTCAAACCACCCTACCACGGCCGGCCGCGGCCCGGATGCCGCCATGGGGCAGGCCGGCGGCGCGCCCCGGAGCCGCGCGGGCCTCTCGCCCCCCCTCCGCACCTGAACGCGGTTGAGGACGACTCCCGAGGGCTGCGGCGGCCCGAATCCGCCCCCAGCCGCGTTCAGGGAGGGAGAATCCACCCTCAGACGTGTTCAGGTGCGGAGAGGGTCGTCCTCGGACGCGTTCAGGCGGGAGATGGGGGGGGGACCGGCAAGGGGCGGGATGTACCGGCGCGTCATAGCAAAGCAGGCCACCGGGTCGCCCCGGTGGCCTGCGGCTTTGCTGGTCGGGTTGACTGGATTCGAACCAGCGACTTCTGCGTCCCGAACGCAGCGCTCTACCAAGCTGAGCCACAACCCGTTGCAGTTGTGCAGTGTAGCACGTTTCTCCCAGGACGGTAAAGCCCTCCTCGGCAGGCCGTCTCCCCCCTAGCCGTGCCAGGTGTCCGAGACGATCGCCGGGCCTCCCCCGCGGGTGGACGTGCCGCAGGCCCACCACCCCTGGCCGGCGGCGTCGGTGGCCGCGTCCTCGGCGGCGGCGCGAGACGTGCAGAAGCCGAAGACGCAGCTCCCCGACCCGGAGACCTGGCTCGCCAGCACGCCCGGCCGGGCGGCGAGCCACGTGGCGACGGCCTCCTCGGCGGGCATGAGGCGCCGGGCCACGGGATCCAGGTTGTTGGCTATGGCGAGGGGCACGGCGCGGGCGTCGCCCCCCTCGAGGGCCGAGAGGAGCGGGGCCGGGTCGGCGGTGGGAACCGGGCTGCGGTCGAACTCCCGGTAGGCCTCGGCCGTGTCGACGCCGGGGCCCAAGGGGCGCACGAGCACCATGGGCAGCTCCACCGGCGCGAAGGTGCGCTCCAGCACGTCGCCGGCGCCGCCCATGAGGGCCGGGGCGCCGTAGAGGAAGAACGGGACGTCGGCGCCCACCGCGCGGGCCGCCCCCACCACCTCGGGGCCGACGGGGTCGAGGCCCCAGAGCCGCGCCAGGGCCACGAGCGTGGCCGCGGCGTCGGACGATCCTCCGCCGAGACCCGCCTGGGACGGGATGCGCTTGTCGATGACGATGCGACCGTCGGGCACGCGGCCGACCGACTCCGAGAGGGCGAGCGCCGCCCGGGCGGCGAGGTTGTCGCGGGGGGCGCAGCGCACGGACGGCACGCACACCACCTCTAGGGTGTCCGCCGGCTGGAGCGTGACGGTGTCCACGAGGTCCACCGCGCTCATGACGGTGCGCACGGCGTGGAGCCCGCGGGGCGTGCGCACCGTGGACACGCCCAGGAAGAGGTTTACCTTGGCGGGCGTGGTGACGACGATCTGGGGCAGGGCCACGGCGGCTCCTCTCGACTGCGCACTGAAAAAGGGGCGCAGGCTCGCCGGCCCGCGCCCCTGAAGTCTAGCCGACGGGCATCGCCCCTAGGCCTCCTCGACGAAGTCGAAGATGGGCTCGCCGCTCTCGGTGTCGAACAGCTCCACCGAGCCGGTGAGGACGTCGACGTACTGTTAGCTCTGGCGCGCGATACGGCCGCGGCGCTCCTCGACCTCCACCATGAAGAGGGAGGGGTGGGCCGAGACGAGGGTGCCGGTGCGCTCGACGATGCGCGAGCGGCCCATGTTGGCGCGGACCCGGATGCGGCTCCCCGTGAGCGATGCCAGCTCCTCGTGGATCTGATCGACGCGGTTGACGGACGGGATCTCGTTCTCCATGCCTGTTACTCCAAACGCCGGCCCTGAGACGCCGCTCACCGGATAGGTGGCGTCGGGACAGAATCCAGCCAATGTTGAATGTGCAGTGACCTATACTATCTGGTTTTGCTTTTGGGAGGAAGGGCCCTCACACAGAGCGTACAGTCGGGCGAAACGGGCACGTACCCCCGGAATGCCTCGAGAAAGGAAGCCTATGAACGTCCAGCGCCTGGACCGGGTGCGCCAGAACCTGCGCGACCTCGGCCTCACCCAGACCGTGGTCACCGACCCGGTCTCCATCGCCTACCTCACCGGCTACGACAACGACCCGATGGAGCGCTTCGAGGCCCTCTACCTGGCCGTGGACTCCGAGCCCGTGCTCTTCGTCAACCGCCTGTTCCCCGACCCGGGCGACTGCGTGCCCAACGTGGTCACGCTCTGGGACACCGACGACCCCGTGGTGTCGCTTGCCCAGGTGACCATTCCCGAGGCGCCCCTGGGCCTCGACCGCACCATGGAGGCCCGCTGGCTGCTGCCCCTCATGGATGCCGGCGCCGCGTCGTCGTACCGCCTGGCCTCCTCGGCCGTGGACGACGCCCGCGCCCGCAAGGACGCCGACGAGCGCGAGGCCATGGCCGCCGTCTCGGCCATCAACGACCGCGCCATGGACTGGCTGAGGTCCCAGCTTGTGGCCGGCGTGACCGAGCGGCAGGTCGCCGAGGCCCTCGAGGGCGAGTACCGGCGCCTCGGCGCCGACGGCAACTCCTTCGACCCCATCGTCTCCTTCGGCGCCAACGCCGCCGACCCGCACCACGAGCCCGACGACACAGTCCTGGAGCCGGGCATGGTGGCCCTGTTCGACGTGGGTTGCCGCCTGGACGGCTACTGCGCCGACATGACCCGCACGTTCTTCTTCGGCGCCGAGCCGGACGAGGAGTTCCGCCGCGTCTACGAGGCCGTGGAGGCCGCCAACGCCGCGGCCGAGCAGGTCGCGGCCCCGGGCGTGAGCTTCTCCGACATCGACCGCGCCGCCCGCGAGGTCATCGAGCGCGCCGGCTACGGCGAGTACTTCACGCACCGCACCGGCCACTCCATCGGACTGGAGGTCCACGAGCCCGGCGATGTCTCCAGCGCCCACACGGCACCCGTTGAGCCGGGCATGTGCTTCTCCGTGGAGCCCGGCATCTACCTGCCCGGGAGGTTCGGCGTGCGCATCGAGGACCTCGTGTGCGTGACCGAGAACGGCTCGCAGGTGCTCAACCACTACCCCAAGGAGCTCGAGGTGGTGAAGGGGTAAAGCAGGCCGTCCAACACATCGGTGCACGCAAACGGGTCGCCCCGCAGTTATTCTGCGGGGACGACCCGTTAGTCCCAACAGGGGGCGGCCAGCGCCTCAGCGCTTCCGAGGGTCAGCAATGCCGCCGCAGAAGCCGGCGACCAAGAAAGCCCACGGAATTCCCGTTGGCAGTCCGAGGGCAAGATCGAAAACGACTACGTCCACGCTGATCACCCCCGCAAGCGAGAGGGTGACGATGAGCGCCCAAGCGATGACGACAGCCAAGGCCACCCATCGTAGCCCCGCTGGAGCGCTAAAACGACCGCCCGTTGCATATTGAACGCACCTCGCCCCACCAAAGCCGGTCAAAAGACCTGCCACGGGCACAAGGGCAAGCAGCACGAGAAGTCCAAGCACGACGCCTGCGGAAATGTGACCTGGAGAGACCGCGCTATGAATTGCGCTCGCCCCGTGGCCGGCGCCCGCCACGCACATGAACGCCCATGGGGCCAGGATGCGCCCGGCGCAAAGCAAGAGGATGCCAAATGCTGCCTCAGCTATCGAGAAAAACGGCATAGACCTGGAGTCCGCACCCATACCGCTACCAAATCTTGTATTGGCATTTGCAAACTGACACGGCTAACTCCTTTCTGTTTGACTGGATATTCACAGTATGTCTCATGGTCATAATAATTAGGGAGTTTCATTGGCCATATCTTATGAGCGGTTGAAAAAATGCAGTAAACGGTTTGTGCCATCAAAAGGTGAAAGTTGAAATTGCCTCACCAAAAGAGGGGCTCCGCAGTTTAAAACTGCGGAGCCCCGCTTAGAGAACGTATGTCCTGTTATCCCTACTGCTCCGGGCAGAGGGAGAGCGCGGCGTCGTCGGCCACCACCACGCAGTTGGTGTGCAGCTGCAGGATGGAGGCCGGGCACTGCGGCGTCACGGCGCCGAAGACCATGTCGTGCACGGCCTGGGCCTTGTCCTCGCCGGTGGCGGCGACCACGATCATGCGGGCGTTCATGATGGTCTGCACGCCCATGGTGTAGGCCTGGCGCGGGACGTCCTTGGGGTCGTCGAAGAGGCGGGAGTTGGCCTCGATGGTGGACTCGGTGAGGTCGACGCACTGGGTGCCCTTGGAGAAGGCGTCCGCCGGCTCGTTGAAGCCGATGTGGCCGTTACGGCCGATGCCCAGGAGCTGGAGGTCCACATAGCCGGCGTCCTTGACCATCTTGTCGTAGGAGGAGCAGGCCTCCTCGATGTCGGGGTTGGAGCCGTCGGGCACGTGGGTGTTGGCCTTGTCGATGTCGATGTGGTCGAAGAACTGGGTGTTCATGAAGTAGCGGTAGCTCTGGGGGTCGTCGCCCGTGAGGCCTCGGTACTCGTCGAGGTTGTAGGTGGAGACCTCGGCGAAGTCCACGTCGCCCTTGTGGTACCAGTCGATGAGCTGCTTGTAGGCACCGATGGGGGTGGTGCCGGTGGCGAGGCCGAGCACCGAGTTGGGCTTGAGGATGACCTGGGCCGAGATGATGTTGGCCACCTTGCGGCTCATGTCGTCGTAATCCTTCACGCGGATGAGTTTCATCGCCGCGCTCTCCTTTCCCTTGGCCGAAAAGGCTTGACCCTGCAGATGAATCGATTCTACACGCCGGCGGCACAAGCCGGCCGGACCGCGCCCAAGCGGCGGCAGCCGGTCGCCCGGCGTGCGGTGCACATACCAGCTCGGCTTCAGCGCCGCGGCGTCAGCGGGCCTCCGCAAGGCTTGCCGCGAGCGCCTCGAGCGCATGGAAGCGGTGGGAGATGCGGTTCTTCTCGTCGGCGGTGAGCTGGGCCATGGTGCGCCCCGGGGTCTCCTCGGGCAGGAACAGCGGGTCGTAGCCGAAGCCGTTCTCCCCCACCTGCTCGCGCCCGATGGAGCCCTCGCAGTCGCCCTCGCCGGCCAGCCAGGAGCCGTCGGGTTCCACGAGGGCCACGGCCGAGTGGAAGCGGGCCGCCCGGGCGCCGTCGGGCACGTCTGCCATGGCGGCCTCGAGCTTGGCGTTGTTGGCGGCGTCGTCGCCGTGGACGCCGGCCCAGCGCGCCGAGAAGATCCCGGGCTCGCCGTCCAGGGCGTCCACCACGAGGCCGGAGTCGTCGGCCACCGCAGGAAGGCCCGTGGCCTCGGCGGCCGCCCGGGCCTTGATGAGGGCGTTGGCGAGGAAGGTGTCGCCGTCCTCCTCGGGGTCCTCCCAGCCGGGCAGGTCGAGCTCGCCCACGGCCACGAAGCGCGCCCCCGGCATCACGGGGGCCAGGATGGCCTCGATCTCGGCCACCTTGTGCGCGTTGCCCGTGGCAACCACCACGGTCCTCTCCTCGTTCATGGGTCCTCCCATCGTCCGCGCCGCGGGGGCGCCGTCCCTGGACACGTGTGCCGTCACTTCCTGAAGCCGGTGACCTCGGTCTGGAGGTCGCAGAGGCGCGCCACGGCCGGCAGTCCGAGGTCAAGCAGGCCGTCCAGCTGCGCCCGGTCGAAGGCGATGCGCTCGCCCGTGCCCTGGAGCTCCACGACGGTGCCGTCGGGGCAGCCCACGAGGTTCATGTCCACCTCGGCACGGCTGTCCTCGGAGTAGTCGAGGTCGAGGAGGCAGCGGCCGTCCACGACGCCCATGGACACGGCGGCCACCTGTCCGGTGAGGGGCAGGCGCGGGATGCGGCCGGCGCGTACCCACTCGGCGAGCGCGTCGTGGAGGGCCACCCAGGCACCGGTGACCGACGCCGTGCGGGTGCCGCCGTCGGCCTGGAGGACGTCGCAGTCCACGGTGACGGTGACCTCGCCCAGGGCCTGCATGTTCACCACGGTGCGGAGGCTTCGGCCGATGAGGCGTTCGATCTCCATGGAGCGGCCCTTGCGGCGCGGCGTCTCACGGCGGCTGCGGGTGGACGTGGAGGCGGGCAGCATGGCGTACTCCGCCGTGACCCAGCCCTTGTGGCTGGACTTGCGCCAGCCCGGCACGCCCTCCTCGATGGTGGCGGCGCAGAGCACCCGGGTGTCGCCGAACTCGGCCATGCAGCTGCCGAGGGCGTTCTTCATCACGTTGCGGGTGAGGGTGACGGGGCGAAGGTCGCCGGGCTTGCGGCCGTCGTTGCGGGGAGCGTCGAGGGTCATGGTCCTCCGATCGGGTTGTGCGGGGTTTTCGACCAGCATGCTATCACGGGGACCGCGGGGCCTTCGACCCGTGGATCCGGGCGCATGCATCGTCGAAGGCAGCTCGAGCGGCGGCTGGGGCTCGGCGAGTGCCGATCGGCTTGTCCCGATGGTCGGACACTTTTGTCCCACCATCAGCGGTTGAACCGCCGTCACTTTGGTCGGGCACTTTGGGTGTCACGCGAGGCCGTCGCGTCCGTCCTGCGCCACCGTGGCGCATTTACCGGAGAACGACACCGCCGTGGTGCGCTTTTCGGCCGAATCGGCGGGTTCGTCGCACCACCGCGGTACGCTGGGGCCGGAGCCGCGCCACCATGGCGCGCGACGATGGCGCTTGACCCATCCGCCGCTTCGCTTGTTTCTCGGCTTATGAATCCTGGACATGCCGGTACGGTCTCCGGCATGGGTTTCGGTCGACCGCTTCCGAGAAACCCATGCCACAGGGGCCTTCGGCATGGTTTCCGGCACCTCCCGGTCGGCAGATCCATGCCGGAGAGGCCTTCGGCATGGTCAGACCCCCACCGGCCTTGTGACACCCCCGGTACCCGACCAAAGTGACGAAGGTTCGACCACGTAAGTTGGGACAAAAGTGTCCGGGTGGTGGGACAACCGTTGGGACAGCGACGCCGGCCTAGCGGGGCCAGCCGTCGGGCGCCAGGGCCTCGAGGTCGGCCACGTCCACGTGCTCCACGGCCTCCAGCTTGCGACCGAAGACGTACTCGCCGGCCACGCAGAACTGCCCCAGCTCGGGCGACGTGGTGGCGAAGTGGTAGCGCGCCTGGTGGTCGGCCGGCGCCAGCTCGCCGGCCCGTCTCAGATACTGGCGCACCTCGCGGGCGGTCTCCTCCGCCGAGCTCACGATGGTGACGCCTTCGCCCAGCGCCCGCTGGTAGACCTGCTTGAGCAGGGGGAAGTGCGTGCAGCCGAGGATGACGGCGTCGATGCCGTGGCCCATGAGGGGCGCGAGGTCCTCGGTGGCCACAGCCAGGACCTCCTCGGTGTCGAGGTAGTCCTTGTCGCCCATCCAGTCGCGGCCCATGGCGTGGGGCGAGGCGACGGCGCGCTCCACGATCTCCACGGAGCGCGGGCTCGGCGCCTGCCACACCTGCACACCGGCGTCCAGCGCGTGGATGGCGCGCCGGTACTGCCCGGAGTCGCAGGTGCCCTTGGTGGCCAGCACGCCCACGCGCCGGGTGTGGGTCGCCTGCACCACGGCACGGGCGCCGGGGACGATGACACCCAGCACCGGGATGTCGAGCATGCGCTGGGCCACGGAGAGGCCGGCGGCCGTGGCGGTGTTGCAGGCCACCACGAGGAGCTTGACGTCGCGGGCGTCGAACCAGCGGGCCAGCTGTGCCACGAAGCCGCGCACCTCGTCCTGCGGGCGCTCGCCGTAGGGGCAGCGCTCGGTGTCGCCGAAGTACCGGATGGACTCGCTGGGGAGCTCCGACGCGATGGCGCGCGCCACCGTGAGGCCGCCCAGGCCCGAGTCGAACACACCGATGGGGCGCGTGTCTCCCATGGCTCTCCTCCGTACACGAAAGGGCCGGCCCTGAGGCCGGCCCGCGGGGTCCCTGGTGGGCGATGAGGGGTTCGAACCCCCGGCCTTGTGCGTGTAAAGCACCTGCGCTACCGCTGCGCCAATCGCCCGTGCGCGCCACCGGCACAGCCGGGCGTCGCGGGCCCTGAGTATACATGGGGGCTGTGGGCACCCCGTGGTGGCGACGGCCGACAGGGACGGCCGCCCCCCTCCCCCTGCCATACTGGGCCCCATGGACACCATCACCCTCGGGGAGCTCGTCTCCCTCCTCAACCAGCACCGCCTCGACGCCACCCTGGAGGGGGACCCCTCCGAGGCCGTTGCCGGTGCGGCCTGTGACTCGCGCCAGGTGACCCCGGGCAACATCTTCGTCTGCAAGGGCGCGGCCTTCAGACCCGCGTTCCTCTCGGCCGCCCTCAAGGCAGGGGCTGCGGCCTACCTCTGCACGCCGGAGGCGGCCGAGGAGCTCGCCGCCTGCGCCCCGGGCGTGCCCCGCATCCTCTGCGCGGACATCCGTCCCGCCATGGCGTGGGTCTCCAAGGCCGCCTGGGGCAGCCCCGACCGCGATCTGCAGATCGTGGGCATCACCGGCACCAAGGGGAAGTCCACCACGGCCTACCTGCTGCAGACGCTCCTCGACGCCGTGGGGCCCGAGCCCTGCGCCATCTTCGGCACCCATGCCATCTTCGACGGCACGGGCACCTTCGAGAGCGCCAACACCACGCCCGAGCCGCCCGACCTCTGGCGTCACCTGGCCAACGCCCGCCGCTCCGGCCTCAGGCGCGTGGTCATGGAGGTCTCCAGCCAGGCGCTCAAGTACGACCGCGTGCTGGGCCTCTCGCTCTCGGTGGCATGCTTCCTCAACATCGGCAACGACCACGTCTCGCCCGTGGAGCACCCCAGCTTCGACGACTACCTGGCCTCCAAGCTGCGCATCTTCGAACTGGCCGACCGCTGCGTCGTGAACCTCTCCGGCGACCACGCCGAGGAGGTCCTCGCGGCCGCACGCGCCCGCGGCGCCGAGGTGACCACCTTCTCGCTCTCGGACCCGGCCGCCGACGTACACGCCGCCGTCGTGGCGCCCGCCGCCCACGGCATGGACTTCACCTGCCGCACCCCCGGGTGGACCCGCGACGTCTACCTGAGCCTCCTCGGCGAGCACAACGTCGAGGACGCCCTGGCGGCCGTGGCCTGCGCCCAGGCCGTCGGCGTCGACGACCCTGCGGCGCTCGACGCCCTGGCCCACGCCCATGTGCCCGGTCGCATGGAGGTGCGCCCCACGGCCGACGGCTCCATCGTCACCATCGTGGACTACGCCCACAACGACATCTCCTACCGGCGGTTCTTCGACACCGTGGACGAGTTCTTCCCGGACGCCTACAAGGTGGCGTTCTTCGGCGTGTCCGGCGGCAAGGCCCTCGACCGCTACCGCGACCTGCCGGCCATCGGCTCGCGCCGCGCAGACTACGTGATCCTCACCTCCGACGACCCCGGCCCCGAGGACCCGGCCGAGCTCTGCCACAGGATCTCGGCCAACCTGGCCCCGGGCACGGACTTCGCCGAGGAGCCCGACCGCGAGGCCGCCTGCGAGCTGGCCTTCGCCCGCGCCCGCGCCCACGTGGCCGGGCAGGGGGGCCGCGTAGTGGTGTGCGCCCTGGGCAAGGGGGCCGAGACCGAGATGCGCATCGGCACCGAGGACGTGTCCTACGAGCCCGACGGCGAGCACCTGGCCCGACTCGTGGCCGCCTACGACGCCGAGCAGGCCGCACCGTCGGACGAGTGACGAGACCGGGCCCCGGCACCCGAACAGCCCGCCCCGGCACGAAAGACGGGCCCCGACCTCGCCGGTCGGGGCCCGTCGTCGTCTCACGCCTCGGCGGTGGGCGCTAATCCCGCTTGGGGAACAGCATCCAGGTGAACAGCATCCCGAGCAGGCACGCCACCACGAGGGCCAGCGGCACGAGGAACGCCGGGTCGCCCAGGACCGGGATGAGCCGCGGGTCCCCGCCGGTCTTGGGCAGGGTCTTCGACGGGGCGTCCGGGCCGCCGGTGTCCGGGAGCACCGGGTCCTCGCCGTCCACCGGGGTCTTCACGACGACCTCGTTGGATTCCACCGGGTCGGAAGTCTCGAACTCCTCGTCGGTGCGCGTGACGGAGGCCGCGTTGACCCACGCCGTGGGCTCCTCGACCGCGGGCACCGTGGCCTTGAACGTCACGGAGCGGGACTCGCCGCCCTCCAGCGTGCCGAGCTCCCAGGTGAGCACGCCGTCCTTGCAGGCGCCCTTGTCGGAGGCCGAGCCGTCCACGTAGGAGAGGCCCTCGGGCACGGCGTCGGTCACGACCACGTCGTGGGCCGGGCCCTCACCGGAGTTGGTCACCGTGAGCCGGTAGGTCACCACGTCGCCGGAGCCAACGTCGAGGGTCTCCCGGGTGAGCTCGCCGTCACCTGCGGCCTGGTCCTTGACGATTGCCAGCGCGGGCTTCGGGGGACGCTCGCCCCGCACGTTGACGAAGTCCGCGCTCACGGTCCCGTCGGCCACGACCGTGCGCCTCGCGGAGCCGGACTCCGGGTAGGAGTGGAAGCCGTCCTCGTTGGCCTCGAGCTCGGTGACCGTGGCCACGGTCCCCGCGGGCAGGCCGAGGACGCGGATCTCGTCGCCGTGGTGGAGGGGCAGCACGTCGCCGCTCCTCACCTCGCCGCTGCGGTCGCGCCCGTAGTAGCGGAAGGACCCCGGGAGCTCGTCGCCCTTGGCGTCGCGGAGCTCGACCTTGAAGCTGAAGTTCCTGAGGTAGTCGGCCTCGCCGATCGTCTGGTCCTTGCCGGCGCCCACCGTCTTGGAGATCGTGAGCTCGCCGGTGGCGGGCAGGGTGTCGTCGGGGTCGGTGACCACCACGGTGTTGATGAGCGAGAAGAGCCCCGTGATGTCCATGTCGCCGAGGTCGTCGCGCTCGGCGGTGGAGTAGAACGGGTCGTCGGGGTCGTCGTGCTCGTGCAGGTTCTGCTGCACGCGGGCACGCGCGAACCCGGTGTCGGTGACGAAGAACGGCTCGTAGTTCCTGCCGCCGTCCTCGTCGGAGAGGCCGTAGTCCACGACGGCGTTCATGCCGTAGTGCAGGTTGATGGAGCGGCGCACCGCGGTGTCGCCGGTGCCGGGCAGCGCGACGTCCTGCCAGCCGTCGATGGCGAAGGTGCCGGAGGGCTGGCTCTGGGCGAAGGCCGTGATGTCGCGCAGGGTGATGTTGACGTCGCCCTCGCTCGCGTACTTGACCATGGTCTGGGCGAGCTTACCCACGCCAGCCATGACCTTGACGCCGTCGCC
>CBCSOI010000021.1:0-12900 GCA_965141595.1 uncultured Atopobiaceae bacterium
CATCGGAGTTGTCGGGCGCGGCGGTGCGGTCCTGGGTTGCGACGAGGGCGTCGTGCAGCACGGACTCGCAGATGGCGCCGGCCTCCATGATACCCGAGCGCTCCCGGGCCGCGTCCTCGCGCTTCTCCTGCTCGGCGCGGGCCTTGAGGGCGCCGCGGGTGAGGTACTCCTCGAGCAGGCGGTCGCGCTCCTCGCGCTCCCTCTCCCGTTCCGTGCGCTCCTCGTCGGTCATCGGGCCCTCCTCGTCCGAGAACGACACGGCCGCCGCCTCGGCGATGGCGCCGGCGGCTTGGAGGATGCCCCAGTCGTCGAGGGACCTCAGCCGCCCGAGGGTGTCCACCACGGCCTCGCGCACGGCCCGACGGGGGCCGCTGGCGAGCAGGGCCGCGGCGTCGGCGGCCGCGGGGCACACGGAGAGCGCCCAGGCCGCCTCTGCCTCAGAGGCGCCGGCCGCAGCGGCCACCTCGGCGACGGCGCCGCCGGCCGCAGGCGCGAAGGGCACCACCTGGCAGCGGCTCACGATGGTGGGCAGCACGAGGTCGGGCGTGGGGGCGCAGAGGATGAAGTGGGTGTCGCCCGGCGGCTCCTCGATGGTCTTGAGCAGGGCGTTGGCGGAGACGCCGCGGAGCTGGTCGGCCCGCTCCAGCACGAACACCTTGGAGGCCGCGCGCACCGGCGTCTTCTGGGCGCGGGCGATGACCTTGTCTCGCACCTGATCGATGCGGTAGCCCGTGGCGGAGTCGGGCGACAGGATCGTCACGTCCGGGTGGTCGCCGGCCGCCACGAGACGGCAGTCGTCGCAGGAGCCCACGTCGCCGCAGCCGCTGCGGGGGCACACGAGGGCCTGGGCCAGGGCCACGGCGGCCCGGTGGGCCTCGTCACCCGTGGTGCCGCAGAACAGGTAGGCGGCGCCCACGCGCCCCTGGGCCAGGGCGTCGGCGAGAAAGCGCCTCACCCGGGGCTGGCCGTCGAGCGCGGATAGGCACGGGGGCGCGGCGGTCTCAGACATGGACGCCCCTCTCGGCAAGGGCCGCCACCACGGCGTCCCAGACCTCGTCGGGGGTGCCGGACGCGTCCACGCGCGCCACGCGGTCGCCGTGGCGGCGCCAGACGTCCTCGTAGCCGGCACGCACCCGCTCCTGGAAGGCGAGGCCCTCGGCCTCGATGCGGTCGCAGCCCTCGGACAGGGCGCGCCCCAGGGCGCGGCGGGGGTCGACGTCCAGCCAGAGCGTGACGTCGGGCACGCAGTCGCCGCAGGCCAGGGTGTTGGCCTCCTCCACCACGGGGGCGGGCAGGCCGCGGCCGGCTCGCTGGTAGGCCGTCGTGGAGTCGGCGAACCGGTCGCACACCACCCAGGCGCCGCGGGCCAGGGCCGGCTCCACGACCTCCCCCACCAGCTGGGCGCGGGAGGCCTCGTAGAGGAGGAGCTCGCACGGCGCCGTCATGGCCCCGTTGGCAGGGTCCAGCAGGAGGGCCCGCACCTTCTCCGAGATCGGGGCGCCGCCGGGCTCCCGAAGGCGCACGACCTCGCGGCCGGCGGCCTCGAGGGCCGCGGCCAGCCGTGCGGCCTGGGTGGTCTTGCCCGAGCCGTCGGTCCCCTCCAGGGTTATGAACGTCCCCCGCGCCACGACGGCCCCCTAGAAGGGTTTCTCGGGGAAGCCGAAGTCGGCCATGACGGCGGCCACGTTGCCCTCGAAGGTGCCCGGGTCGATGCCCGCGGCGCGGATCTTGGAGGAGTCGAGGCGGTAGTCGCGGGGCTGGTCGGCGTAGCTCTCGAGGTCCGGGCGGATGAGGGCGTCGACCTCCTCGGGCGTTGCGCCGAAGGCCGCGGCCAGGCGCCGGGCGCACTCGTACACGGAGCCGTCGGTCTCGGCCGCGAAGTTGTAGGTGCCGCGCGGCAGCTCGCAGACCCGGGCGAAGGAGTCGGCCAGGTTCTGGGCGTAGGTGAGGCAGCGGCGGTCGTGGACCTTGAACGAGGCCGGGGTGCCGGTGCGCACGGCCTCGAGCACCTGGAGCGCCACGTTGGGGCTGGGATGCACGCCATGGAGGGGCATGCCCATCATCCAGGAGAGGCGCAGGGTCACGTGATCCACGTCGGAGGCGGCGAGCCAGGCGTCCACCTCGGTCTTCTGGCGGCCGTAGTGGGAGTGGCTCTCGGGCTCGGCGTCCTCGGCGAAGGGCGCGCCGGAGGTCTTGGCGTTGAAGGTCTGCTCGGTGGTGATGAACAGGAACCGGGCACCCTTGTCGCGGCACACCTCGGCGAGGACGATGGGCGACTCCACGTTCACCCGGTGGGTCATCTCGGGCTCGTTCTCGCAGAGGGCCGTGGTGGCCACGGCGGCGGTGTGGAAGAGCAGGTCGAAGTCCAGCGCCGAGAAGTACGCGCGAACGGCCCCGGGGTCGGCGAGGTCCACGTCGGCGCGGGTCACGGGCACGATGTCGAACCGGTCGGCGTTGTACAGGGCCACGAGGCTCGCGATGTAGCCGTTGGCGCCGGTGATGACAAGCTTTTTCCTGGACAAGGGGGTCTCCTTCCGATGGTGGGGCCTGCCCGCCGCGACGTCAGTCGCCGATGAAGTTGGTGCGCACGCCCGGCTCGTGGAGCGGGCGGTCGACGCCCGCCTCCTGGCCCGCGGCGATGCACCGCAGCATCCAGGCCATGTTGCGGCCGAGGGTGCGCATGGTCTGCAGGCCCTCGGCGTCGCGGCGCACCTGCTCGGGGCTGTTGCCGTGGACCATGTTCCAGTACTGGGACGGCACCACGGGCATGTTGTTGATGAGGAAGTACTGGTTGAGCCGCTCCAGCGTGGCCGTGGTGCCGGCTCGGCGGGCACTGCACACGGCGGCCGCCGGCTTGAACGCCAGGCGGTTGGAGGCCGCGTAGAACAGACGGTCCATGAACGCGCAGAGGCCGCCGTTGGCGCCGGAGTAGTAGACCGGCGAGCCCACGACGAGGCCGTCGACCCCCGGCAGGAGCTCGATGACCTCGTTGACCACATCGTCCACGGTGCAGAGGCCCGTGCGCTTGCAGCGGCCGCAGGCGAGGCAGCCGGAGCGCACCGAGGCCCCCACGTTCTTGACCTGGGTCTCGACGCCGCACTCGTTGAGGACGCCGGCCACCTCGTTGAGGGCGGTGCGCGTGCAACCGCCGGCGTGGGGGCTCCCGTTGATGAGCAGGACCTTCATGACAGACCTCCCGTGGTGTGTGGTGCGGCTACGAGCGCTTGCGGGCGGTGCGGGCGCGACCGCGGGGCGCGGCCTTGGCCTTCTTCTCCTTGCCCGGGCAGTCCATGTTCACGCAGATGCGCCAGGGGCCGCGGTCCGTCTCCACCTCCACCACGGGGGCGCCGCAGTGGGGGCAGGTCTCGCCCGTGGCCGACAGCTTTCCGCGCTGGGGCAGCGGGTAGCTCACGCCGCACTCGTCGTAGTTGGTGCAGCGGATGAAGCGCTTGCCGGTCTTCTCGCTCTTGTGGGCCACGAGGTCGCCGTGGCGGCCGGCCTCGGCGCACACCGCGCAGGTGCCCACCACGACGTCGGGCTCGCGGTTTGTGGGGCACACGGGGTTCACGCACTGCTCGTAGGGCTTGGAGCGGAACGGCCACACCTTGAGCCGCGGGGCGCCGCACTCGGGGCAGGGCTCCTCGAGCGGCTCGATCTTGTCGGTGTTGCGGCCGGGGACCGGGTAGGTGACGTCGCAGTCGGGCCAGCCCATGCAGCCGATGAACCGGGAGCGGGTCTTGGCGGAGTTCTTGAGCACGAGGTCCTTGCCGCACTTGGGGCAGGCGCCCACGCGGGCATCGGCGGTCACGGCGTCGGCGATGGCCTCCCCGAGGTCGTCGGTGTGCTCGATGAGCTCGTCCATCATGCCGGCGAGCAGCGCGCGGGAGCGGTCCACCACGGCGGCCTCGCTCGTGGCGCCCTCGGACACGCGGGTCATGTCGTCCTCGAGCG
Source organism: uncultured Atopobiaceae bacterium (assembly GCA_965141595.1). Classification (GTDB taxonomy): domain Bacteria; phylum Actinomycetota; class Coriobacteriia; order Coriobacteriales; family Atopobiaceae; genus Granulimonas. The sequence continues at coordinate 3,952 of CBCSOI010000021.1, forward strand.
TGCTCGTCATCTCGGGCGTCGTGATGGTGGGGGCGAACCGGTCGAGGGCGTCGATGATCGCCATGCCCAGCTGGCTCGGCTCCACGGGGTTGTTCTTGAGGTACTTCACCTGGAAGAGGCGGTCGATGATGGAGGCGCGGGTGGACTTGGTGCCCAGGCCGCGCTTCTCCATCTCCTGGATGAGGCGGCCCTGGCTGTAGCGCGCGGGCGGCTCGGTCTGCTTGGCCTCGCAGGCCACGTCGCGCACGGCCACGCGGTCGCCCTCGGCCATGGCGGGCAGCTGCTCGTCCTTCTTGAGGCCGTAGGGGTAGATGGCGCGGTAGCCCTTGGTCTTGAGGACGTCGCCAGAGGCCTGGAACGGCTGGCCGGCCACGTCGACCTCCACCTTGGTGCCCTCGATGACGGCGGGGCCCATGAGGGTGGCGAGGAAGCGGCGGGCGATGAGGTTGTAGAGCTTCCAAGCCGCGGGCTCGAGCTTGTCGGGGTCGGCCGGGGCCGTGGGGTAGATGGGCGGGTGGTCCGTGGTCTCCTGCTTGCCGCGGGTGGCCTTGACGGGGCCGCCCGAGAGGATCTGGTCGACCACAGGGGCGTAGGCCGGCACCTTCTTGAGGGCCTTGGCCGTGGCGGCGAGGTCGAGCGACGACGGGTAGACCGTGTTGTCCACGCGGGGGTAAGAGATGAGGCCGTCCATGTAGAGGGACTCGGCGAGACGCATGGTGCGGCCGGGAGCGAGGCCCTCGGCCGCGGCCGCTGCCTGCAGCGACGTGGTGTTGAACGGCGCGGGCGGCTTGGAGGTGCGGCTCTTGCGGGTGACGGCGCGCACGGTGCCCTCGGTGGCCCCCTTCACGGCGGCGAAGGCCTCCTCGGCCTCCTCGGCCTTCCAGAAGCGGCCCTTGGCGTGGGTGATCCTGAACTCCTCGCCGTCCTTCTCGCCCATACCCTGGATGACCCAGTAGTCCTCGGGCACGAACGCCTGGCGCTCGCGCTCGCGCTCCACCACGAGGGCGAGCGTGGGGGTCTGCACGCGGCCGGCGCTGCGCACGTTGCCGAACCCGCCGTAGCGGGCCATGGTGAGGTAGCGCGTGAGGGCGGCGCCCCAGATGAGGTCGATGTACTGGCGGCTCTCGCCGGCGTCGGCGAGGTCCTGGTCGAGCTCCACGAGGTTGTCGAAGGCGTGGTCGATCTCGGCCTTGGTGTAGGCCGAGTAGCGGGCGCGGGTCACCGGGACGTCGGGGTTGACCATGCGCACCTGGGAGAGGGCGTCGGAGCCGATGAGCTCGCCCTCGCGGTCGAAGTCGGTGGCGATGACCACCTCGTCGGCCTTCTTGGCCAGGTTCTTGAGGGCCCGGATGATGCCCTTCTCGGCCGGCTTCTTCTCCACCGGGGCCCACACGAGGTACGGCAGGCTCGGCACCTTCCAACCCTTGATGTCCACACCGTCGGGCAGGAACGGCTTGCGGGGCTTCTTGGGGGTGCCGTCCTTCTTGAGCCCGCCGTCGAACGGGGGGCGCGGCAGCGTGTCGGGGACGTCGGCGGACAGGACCTCGCCGTCCTCGTCCACGGCGAACCAGCCCTCACCGTCGGCGTAATGCAGCTCCCGGGGGAAGTCGGGCGCCAGGATGTGGCCGCGCAGGCCGATGGTCACCCAGTCCTCGCCACCGCGGCGGAAGCGGTAGACCGGCGTGTCGTAGACCTTGTCGTTCTCGGGCTTCCCGGACTCGCTCAGGAGCCGGGCAATCTGCTTGGCCGCGTCGTTCTTCTCGGCGATGACGAGCACCACGGCTCTCACTCCCTCATAGGTTCAAGGGGGCCCGCCCATCGTGCGGACCCCCGGCGGTTGCGGTTCCTCTAGTCCTCGGCGCGCTCCGCGTGGAGCTCGTAGTCCTCGCGGGTCCATCGGAGCGACTCGGGGCCGTCCTGCCGCACGAGCACCACGCGGGCCACGGCGAGGGACGCCTCGTAGAGCATCACGAGCGCGGCGAACATGAAGAACATGGTCACCGGGCTGGCGTCGGGCGTGACCACGGCCGAGAAGACCAGGAGCCCGACGTAGATGAAGCGCCAGTTCTCGCGGAACGTCTTGTAGGTCACCAGGTGCAGGATCGACAGGTAGAAGATCACGAGGGGCACCTGGAAGGCGATGCCGAAGCCTATCTCCAGCAGCATGATGATGGAGATGTAGTCCTCGGCGTTGGGCAGCACCGTGGCGAAGGCGCTCGACTGGTCGATCATCCAGCCGAAGGCCGCCGGCAGGATGATGAGGTAGCAGAACACCATGCCGAGGAAGAACAGCGCCACCATGGCGCCCACCGTGGGCACCACCCAGCGCTGCTCGTTGGGCTTGAGCGCGGGGAGGAAGAACGCCAGGACCTCCCAGATGATGATGGGGCACGTGATGATGACGGCCGCGAAACAGGCCACCTTGAAGCGGATGGTAAAGCCGCCGAGCGAGCTCATGATGGCGAGCTGCCCCCCGTTGGGCAGGAAGCGGCGGATGGGGTCGATGACGATGTCGATGATGGTGGGCGTGGCCATATAGACCGCCACGGCGCAGACGACGACGGCCACCACGATGATGGTGAGCCGGCGGCGCAGCTCGCCGAGGTGGTCCATCAAGGGCATGCGTGCGGGTCCGATGGGCATGGGCGGACGGGAGCGCTAGGCGCGGCTCCCTCCCTCCTCTCCGGCTGCGGGGTCTGCGGCCCCGGCGGGCGCCGGGTCCTCGGGGGTGGCGGTGCTGGGATCGGCCGCGGGCGCCTTGGGCGCGAGGCCGTAGAGGGAGGCGGCGCTGCGGGGGTTCGCGTCGGGCTCGGGGGCCGCCTGGGGCTCCGGCGCCTCGGCCGGCGCGGAGGCGCCGGGGGCCGGGGCCTCGTCCGCGGCGGGCGCGTCGGCGGCACCGTCGGCCGTGGTGGCGTCGCGGGCGGCCTTCTCGGCGGCCAGGCGCGCCTTGCGCTCGGCGAAGGTCTCGGCGCTCCGCTTGGTGAGGTCGGCGGCCTCGATGTCGGCGTCCTCGTCGGTGGACACCTTGGCCTTGACGCCGTCGGCGCCGGCTGAGGCCGCCTTGGTCATGGGGTCGATGACCTCGGACTGCACCACCTTGGTGACGGAGTCCTGCGCCTCGCGGAACTGCCGGAGGCCGCGGCCGATGGTGCGCCCCATACCCGGTAGCTTGTCGGGCCCGAAGAGCAGGAACGCGAAGATGATGATGAGGACGAACTCGGTGTCTCCGATGCCAAACAATCGGGGCACCCCCTCCCTGCATAGAAATGGGGACCGTCGGATGCGGCGGTCCCCACGGGTTCAGCGCATGTAAGCCCATACTTTAAGGCTTAGGCAACCTGGGTGCAAGATTCCCTTAAGAGTTGAGAATTGAAGAGACCGCCTAGGCCTCGTTGACGTTGAACTCGGAGCCCACCCCGAGGAGCGTGAGGACGCGGAGGACGTTGGGCTGGGGACGGCTCACGGTGAGCTCGGCACCGGCGTCCTGGGCGCGGTGCGCGGCGGCCACGAGCACGCCGATCCCGGTGGAGTCGATGTAGGGCACCTGCGCCATGTCGACGTCGATGGTGGCCACGCCGTCCTCCATCACGCCGGCCAGGGCCTCGGTGAGCTCGGGGGCGCAGGAGACGTCCACCTCGCCGAGGATGACGACGTCGACGTGGGATCCCGTCTTTTCGGTCTTCACAGAGAGAGACATGGGGCCTTCCTCTTCTTCCTCTTCGTGCGCCTCAGGCGCGAATCAGCGAACGGTACAGGTGGTACAGCCCTCGGTCACGAGGAGGACTGGGTCGTGTCCAACTTCTCAGAGAGCGCCTGGGCGCCGCCGGACTCGCTGGCGGCCGAGCCCTTGAGGCTCGAGAGCATCTGCTCGCAGTAGCTCTTGACGCCCGCGGTGCCGTCGGGATCCGCGTCGATGCCGTGCTGGTACGCGTCCATGGCGTCCTGGGTGCTTCCCTGGTTCTGATACATCATACCGAGGTTGGCCCACGCCGGCGCGTAATTGGTCTCATTCGCAATGGATTTAAGACTATCGATGCACGCCGCGGTGTCCCCCGCATAGTACTCGCACAGGGCCCGGTCCACGGCGGCATTCTTGGCGTCGTCGCTGTCGAGGGAGCCCTCGAGGTCCAGGTACGCGCTGAACGCCTGCTGGGCCTGGTCGAGGAGCTCCTTTGCCTCGGACTGCTCGTCGTCGTTGCCGGCGTAGGACTCCGCGTAGATGCCCCACCGGTAGTAGGCCTGGGCGAGCTTGAGCCGGGCGGCCTTGTCGCCGCCGTCGCGGGCCACTGCCTCCTTGGCGCTGTCCACCTCGGGCTGGTACTGGGAGGCCGCGCCGTCGAACGACGTGGGCTGCGACGAGGTGGTGGGCTGGGACGCGAATATCTGGGAGAAGGAGGGCAGCAGGATGGACACGACCATGATCACCGACACCACGACGACGGCGACCTCCTTGCCCGTGGGCTTCTTACGGCCTTTCTTGGAACCGGCCACAGCACCTCCTCGTGTAGGTCCGGAACGAGACTTGTCGAAGCAAGGGGGAAGCTTATACCAACCCCCGGCGCTTCAATCAGATGCGACCCATTCTCCAGAACTTCAGCGAAGTCCGCGGGCCTCGGCGGCCAGCTGCGCGCTCACGAGGCGGGCGCAGGCGCAGAAGACCTCGAGGGCGGCGTCGAGCTCCTCCAGCGTGGGGCAGCTGGGGGCGATGCGGATGTTGGAGTCCTTGGGGTCGTCGCCGCCGGGCCAGGTGGCGCCGGCCCCGGTGAGGGTCACGCCGGTCTCGCGGCAGAGCCCCACGATGCGCGAGGCCGAGCCCTCGGGGCCCTCGAAGGAGACGAAGTAGCCGCCGCGGGGCGTCGTCCAGGTGGCGCAGCCGGTCTCGCCGAGACCCTCGGAGAGGCGTCGCTCCACGAGCTCGAAGCGCGGGCGCAGGACCTCGGCCAGCCTGGCCATGTGGGCGCGCACGGCGTCGGCGTCGGCGAAGGAGCGCACGTGCATGAGCTGGGACATCTTGTCGGGGCACACGCGCTCCACGGCGAAGGAGCCCTTGAGGTCGGCGATGTCGGCCGGGCTGGCGGCCACGGCGGCGATGCCGGAGCCGGGGAACGTCACCTTGCTGGTGGAGGCGAACTCGTAGACCAGGTCGTCCCTGCCCTCCTCGGCAAGGACGTCGAAGATGTTCAGCAGCTCGTCGCCCTCGTCGTAGAGGTCGTGGACCACGTAGGCGTTGTCCCAGTACACGCGGAAGTCGGGCGCGGCGGGACGCAGGGCCGCCATGCGCCGCACGGTCTCGTCGGAGTAGGTGATGCCGCAGGGGTTCTGGTACTTGGGCACGCACCAGATGCCCTTGACCGACGGGTCGGCCACGAGCCCCTCCACGACGTCCATGTCGGGGCCCTCCGGCGTCATGGGCACCGGCACGTTCTCGAAGCCGAAGTGCTCCGTGACGGCGAAGTGCCGGTCGTAGCCCGGGGCCGGGCAGAGGAAGCGCAGCGGGCCCTGGGCGCACTGGGGCTCGGCGCCGCGGACGCCGCGGACGAAGCCGTGGGCCACGCAGTCGAACATGAGGTTGAGCGAGGAGGACCCGGCCACGACCACCTGGGACGCCGGGACGCCCATGAGCGAGGCCATGAGGGCGCGGGCGGAGGGGAGGCCGTCGGGCACGCCGTAGTTGGCGGCGTCCTGCCCCTGGTCCTCCAGGCAGGAGCCGGAGTCGAGGGCGTCGAGCATGGACCGGGAGAGGTCCACCTGCTCGCGCGAGGGCTTGCCGCGGGCCATGTCGAGGGAGAGCCCCCGGGCGGCCAGGGCGTCGACGTCGGCCTGCAGGCGGTCGACCTCCGCGGCGTGGGCCGCGTCGTCAAGTGCGAGGTACACGTTGTCCATGGGTCCCCCTCGGGTCCGGCGGGCTTCGGCTGACAGAAAAGTATAGACGGCCCGGCGCCGGGCGGCTTGCTATGATGGCCCGGTCGGCGGGCGTGTTCGCGCGCCCGAAACAGGCCGCCGGGGAAGGGGTGCAGCGATGTCGGAGACCTGGCAGGAATCGCCCGAGCACGGGGAGCTCCAGCGCCTCGTGGACCTGCTCTTCGCGACCGAGAAGCGAGCGGACCGCCTGGACGCCCTGGTCCTTGCCCAGTCCCACGACCTCTCCGAGGACCTCGTGGAGGTGGTCTCGCTCCTGCCGCCCATGGGGCTCACGCGCCCGCAGTTCTGCGACCAGATCAACTCGACCCTGGCCGCCCACGGCTGGGGGCGCCGCTACGGCATCGTGAGCTGAGGCGGCCCCACGGGACGCCCCGTCGCGCGAGAAAGGGACGCGCCCTCCCCGGACCGGTGCCGGGGAGGGCGCGTCTTCGTCTCCGTGCGCGGGGGGGCAGCGTCACCCCTCGTCCGACGCCCTCCCCTTGCGGCCCGTGGCCATCATGTAGACGCATCCCACGACGGCGGCGACCACCGAGCACGACAGGATGGCGCACTTGGCCGCGAGCACCTCGGCGGGCTCGGTGAAGGCCAGGCCCGAGATGAGGATGGACATGGTGAAGCCGAGGCCGCCCATGATGCCCACGCCGGTAACCTGGTGCCAGTCGACGCCGCGCGGCAGCCGGGCGAAGCCCACCTTCACCAGCACCCAGGTGACCAGGATGATGCCCACCGGCTTGCCCACAAGGGCACCGAAGAACGAGCCGAGCGTCACCGGGTCGGAGACGATGGCCATGGGGTCCACGCCGATGAGGCGCACCTGGGCGTTCACGAAGGCGAAGATCGGCAGGATGACGAAGTTCACCGGCACCGTGATGGCGTGCTCCACACGCTGGAGCGGCGGGGTCACGCGGTGCATGACACGCTCGACGCCCGAGGCGATGCGGGTGAACCCGTGCTGGCCCAGGACGTCCATGTCGTCGTCGTAGGCGTTGTCGAGCTCACGGCTCTTGGACTCGAGCCACGGGCGCAGGGCCGTGAGGCGGATGTCGCTCGTGCAGGGCAGGAACAGCGCCAGCACCACGCCGGCGAGCGTGGCGTGGATGCCCGAGTTGAACATGCAGAACCACAGGGCCAGGCCCACCACCACGTAGCTGCGCACGGTGTAGACGCGGGCGTAGTTGAGCAGCGCGAGGACCAGGACGCAGGCGAGGGTGGCGGCGAGCCAGGGGATGGAGGGGCTCTGGCCGTAGAACAGGGCGATGACCACGATGGCGAGGATGTCGTCGGCGATGGCCAGGGTGGAGAAGAACACCTTGGTGGCGGGGGCCACGCGGTCGCCCAGCAGGCTCATGACGCCCAGGGCGAAGGCGATGTCGGTGGCCATGGGGATGGCCCAGCCGCCGATGCCGGGGCCGCCAAGGTTGAAGGCCACGTAGATGAGGGCGGGCACGACCACGCCGCCCACGGCCGCCAGCATGGGCAGGGCGGCCTGACGCGGGTTTTTGAGCTCGCCGACGGTCATCTCGTACTTGAGCTCGATGCCCACGAGCAGGAAGAAGACGGCCATGAGGAAGTCGTTGACGAACGCCTCCACCGAGAGGGTGCCCACGAGGGGGCCCACACCCAGCGAGAGGGGCTCCATGAGGAAGTGGTGCACCGCCTCGTAGGCCGGGGTGTTGGCAACCACCACGGCCACGAGGGCCGCGAGCACCATGACGGCGGCGGCGACGGTGCCGTTGGAGGTCAGCTTCTGGCGGCGCAGGCGCTTCCGACGCCGCTCCCTGACCTTGGGTTCCGAGATTATGACGATGGGCTTGTCGCCACCGTCGGTGTGCTGGCTCTGTGCCATGGCAAGCGGCTCCTTAAGTACGCCGTCGATTCTTCGAACGTCGATTCTATCAGCCGGCCCGCAGATAGTATGGGGGCCATGGGAATTACCGAGGTGCAGACCCGTTGACAATCCGCGCCGAGCACGGGGTAGGTACCCTTGTGCATGGTCGTACGAGCAAAGACCCCTGCACCAACCGAAAGGGTGACGCGTCTCCATGAACGCCCAGAAGATAGCCGTCGTGACCGACACCGGCACCAACGTGCCAGCGGACTTCGCCGAGGCCCACGACATCAGACAGATCCCGCTCCAGATCAACTACACCGAGGGCAGCTTCCGCTCCGGCGTGGACATCACGTCGGAGGAGGTGATCGAGCGGTTCTCCACCGAGATCCCCACCACCTCGCTGCCGAGCCCCGCCTCCATCAGGGAGACCCTGGAGGAGGCCCGCGCCGACGGCTACGAGAGGGCCGTCATCGTGACCATCTCCTCGGGGCTCTCGGCGACCAACCAGACCTGCCACCTCGTGGCCAACCAGATGGAGGACTTCCCCGTGGCCGTGGTGGACACCAGGTCCATCGGCGTGGCCGCCGGCATGACCGTCATGGACTGCGCCCTCTTGGTCGAGGCCGGGGTGGACTTCGACCTGTTGGAGGGGCGCCTCAACGCCGAGGCCGAGCAGACCTGGGTGCTCTTCTCGCTCGACGAGCTGTCGTTCCTGCGCCACGGCGGCCGCATCTCCGAGGCCACCTACCGCCTGGGCTCCGCCCTCAACATGAAGCCGGTCTTCGAGTGCGACGAGGAGGGCAGGTACCGCACGGTCAAGAAGTGCCGCGGCCGCGAGCGCGCCCTCAAGACCACGGTGGACCTCATCGCCGAGCGTGCGAGGCTCTACAAGAGCGTGGTGCTGGCATGCGCCTCCGCCACCGGCGACGACCCGATGTTCGAGCGCTACGTGACGCTCCTCCAGGAGAAGGTGGGCAACGCCTGCGGGCTCATCCGCTCCAGGCTCTCGCCTGACCTGCTGGTGCACACCGGCCCCACGCTCATCGGCATGGCCGTGCAGCCCGCGATGCCCGAGATGGCCGAGTGGGCCGCGGCGCGGGCATAGGTGCAGGCGCGAGTGTGGCCACATGGCGCCGCATGCATCAGCGGAAGTCGCTTCGAGGGGCGGCGTGTATCCGGTGATACACGCCGCCCCT
>CBCSOI010000022.1:0-12858 GCA_965141595.1 uncultured Atopobiaceae bacterium
CGTGCGGTTGCCAGGTCACCGCACCGGGTATCGGGGTGACAGAAGACACCCAGTCACGGGAGATACGGTTGAGGGTCGTGGTCGACGGCTCCCCTTGGGAGCTTCCCCCACAAGACGGCATACGGGTACGCCTGCTCCTGGCCCGCGGAAAGCTCGCCCGGGCAGGCCGGGCCGCGGCACGCTGTGCCCGGCGCCTGGGACCGTGGCTGCTCACCTCCGTGGTGTTCGTGCCCCTTGCCTGGGCGGCCCTGTGGGGCGTGTCCCACTTCACCTCCCTCTCGCCGGAGGACGCGCCCTTTGAGGTGACGTCCATCGTGCTGTCGTCCATCGGGCTCCTCGTCATCAAGGAGACCGTGGACGGCGAGCGGGAGCGCCACCGGACCCTGCGGCTCCAGTACTGGTTTGCCCGGGAGTTCCGCGCCAACGTGGCCTCGGCCCTGGAGGACCTCTCGAGCGCCTGCGGCGAGGGCGCGCTCGACCGCGAGGACGCCGCGGCCGCCCTGGGCGACATCCGGCGGCTGGTGTCGGACTCCCACCACACCGCCGTGCGGCAGGGCTTTGTGGAGATGGCCCCTGACGGCGGGGACTACCCGCGCCTCGAGAACGTCCAGAGCCTACTCACCACCATCCGGGCCCTCGTGGACCAAGACAACTGCGAGGCGGCCGAGAGGGCCGTGGACGAGCTTGCCGAGGAGCTCCACACCGTGGCCGCGGCCCTGGAGCGCCCCTGGCACCTGCCCGAGGACGAACGGCGCGACCGGGCGGTGGCTCGTCTGTTGGAGGACCGGGGACGACGGGTTGGATGACCGGAACAACGACCTAGCCACCTGCGGGAATCCCATTTTCCAACGGGAAAACCGTGGTTTGAGTCGCATTTTCCAAAACCGAGCAAGGATGCTGGGGCATCCTCACAGGCCCTCGGTCACGCACCAGATGCCCTCGTCTTCCTTAAGGCGGGCAAGGTACTCGTCCGGGGTCATGGCCGGCACGGCCGAGCGCCTGAACCCGGCAACGCCCCGGGTAAGCAGGACATCCGCTCTGCAGCGTTCAGCCGTCACCGCCACGAGGCAGTCCTCGAAATCGTCCCATCCGCGCAGGCAGGCCTCCCTGACGCACTCGGCATCCACGGATGCGACATGCAGGAAGGATCGTGTGTCGACAGCAGAATCTACCGAGGACGGCCACCGAATCAACTATCACGATGTCTCACAGACCAGCAGAGTCTTGGCGCTGAAGGCTGCAACTGCAGGGCTTACGACTCAAACAGTTCCCCTGCCAGCTCAACCACACGAGCTGTTGTCTTGTGAACGTCATAGCGTCTAGCCCACATCCTATGAGACGCGCGCCCCATGGCCGATAGCCTCTCTTCGCCCATCCCCATAAACAATGTGAGCGCATCGGCAACTTCGTGAGGCGTCGGATCTGCTCCGAGAAGAACTCCATTGGAGCTGTCCACTTGTTCCACAACGCCGCCCCCTGCAACACTCGCCAGAATCGGCATCGAGAACGAGAGCGCCTCGGTTACAGAAACCGGACATCCACCCTCTGAGGAGGACATAGTTGCAAACAGATCGATAGGGTTCTTCTGATAGAAATCCATCAGCTCATTGTTCTGCACATGTCCGAGAAACGTAGCATCCAGAGACTCCTTCTCAGCGACAGCACGTATCTTATCAAGCTCAGGCCCATCCCCTGCATGTATCCACCGTACTGAATCCCGCCCCATAAGAGCGATGCCCTCTCCAAGCAACTGGACCCGCTTAAGGGGAATGACGTTTGAGCAGCTCATAACCGTGAACTTTCTCTCCCCAACCCTCGACGGAGCAACATGATCAGGGCATCCCAACCTAGCCAGCTGATACTGCCCTTCCGCCATCTCAGGACCAAATGTATGCTGGAAATAATCAAGGCCCACTTGACACGAAAAGAGAATCTTCCCGATAGACTCTCTGAGCATCTTTCGGAACGGCTGACGACCTGAGGCTAAGCGATGATTATAAAGGTCATACCCATTTGTCCTCGCCATAATCTTGATACCTGAATCGACCTCCCGGCGAAGCGCCAGACCGAGTGCCGAGCTGTTTAGCCAGAACGAATAAAACACGGAGCTATCGAGAAGGTCGAACAGTCCATAGTCAGAGAGAACTTTCTCCATATAGGTTGCCCTTGCAAGGTAACCCCAGGCCTCTTTGGCCTGGGGCGCGGAGCAAAAGGGCAACTCATGCCTAAAATGATGGGAAAAGGCCGCTTGGTAGCCGCACTTCATCTGTTCGGACAAACCCCATGGCGCATGATCGCCCAATATCTGAATCCGATTGAGAAGCGACTGATCACATGCTGGGTTAATCACTCCACGAGCATCTGCCGGGACAACCACGACGTTGAAAAAGTCGAGAAGTGCTTTCAGTTCAGGCTCAACAAAAGGCTGTTCACCGACTCCGAAAGGATACCTATCGGTAAGCACAACGACGGTCTTACCTCTCATCGGAACCGCCTGAACAGGCCTGGTGCTTTGGGACATATCGACGATTCTTTCGCGTAAGAATGCTCATGAGGCTTATTTCCTGCACTCCATCTGCCGGCCATTCTCCGTCATCTAGCACGTAAATGCGGCACCCATAGAGCAGACAGCTTAAGGCGATAATAAAGTAGTTAATGCACACCATGAGCATTGTTCGTTCCATAAACCCCATGACCAAAAAGGCAGTAAACCCGACTGTAGTCGGCCCCAGGTTCTTCTCCCTCCTTGCATCAAGCAGAAGCAAGAGAAGGGCAACCAGAAAGAGCGTGCCCAAGATGAGCCCGAAAGCAGCAATGGAGAAAAAATACGAGTTGTCTATTACAAACTGGTTTACTCCTTGTGCATCTGGCTTATTTGGCCATGCTGATTCGGCCGCTCCGAACGGGGACAAGAGGCCTTGCACAAGAAAGTCATGAGGGAATACTATGCGATTTGACATCATCTTATTGATTGATATGGCAAGTTTATTGCTTGGGCTATAAAGCACCGCGGACAAAATCGAGAAAATGACCACGGCAACATACATGGCCACGATTCCGTTAAGAGCATATTTTTTTAATGATTCCCTATTGACAAGCAGAATGCCCTGAAGTGCAAGCACAACAACAAGAACAAGGAGAAGACCCCTGGAATCGGTAATCGCGTACACCACAACCCCGATTAGGGCGGAGAGGATAATGCCCGTCTTTTTCCCATGTTTCTCGGTCAATATAAGTAATGATAATATTATATCTAATGCTATGGATGCCAGCGCGTTGGGGTGGATGAAGCCAAGCGAATAACGAGACATACCTCCCAACAGCGTTGTGCGCCCAGCAATATTCGTCACCTGATAGTTCTCAACCACTCCAACAAGTGCGAGTATCACGGTAAGAACGGCAATCGGAATCACTATGGCCGCCGACAGCTTCGCCAGCCGGCGGATCGCCACACCCTTAGCTGCGACAACAAAAAGGGAAATCCACACCAGGAGAGTCCATCGAGAGACGACTAAGTTAACAAGAACAAGGACTCCCGTTACCCCTATCAGCAGGGCCTGTCTTTTCGTATAGGACTGAAATAGTATTTTTATTAAAAGTAACCCGGCGCACAGTCCCGTCAAAAACTTCGATGCACCTGCCCAAACGGACTCGGCCCCTGCAGGCACGGCCCCGTACACAGTTCTATAAAGGATGCTTACAAATACATACATCCCAAAGGCAGAGTAATATAGCGTCGTCATTCTCGGAGAGCCCATCGCCTGCCAAAGCAGAAAACGCCTGCCGTCTCCAGGCTTTAAATGCGCGGGATGTACATGAGGCATGATTAGCATCCACCAACCTTAGACCCGAGCGACAGTCTTCCAATAACAAATGGGTGATGCCACAGACCCCACGAGCACAGTACCCGTATAAGCCCAAGCCGCCCCCACGAGCTGATACGCAGGTACAAGCCAGATCGACAGCGCTATGTTGACCGCGATGGACGCGATCCCGATTACCGTATTAGCCGCAAGCCGCTTCTGAGTCACCAGTAAATTGCCTGCCGGCTGACGGAGGGCCGCCGTAAAAAAGAACCCCAACATAAGCACTTGAAAAGCAGGCACGGCATCGAGATACTGCACGCCAAACACAAGGTCAATAATAGGACCACCGAAAAGGACGGCAGCGGCTGTCACACCACCGATAACAACCAGCAAGACAGCCGTAAGCCTCAAATAGTTTCGCTTGGCCCACCGGTGGTCTTCGCAATGATTCGCGAAGTGGGGATAGATGTACGTAACAAGCATGTTGGGGATGAAGAGCAGCGCGAACGGGATGGTAGTCGCCACCTTGTAGGAGGCCACCGCCACATCACTGACCAGATACTGGCCCACGAAGAATGTCCCCAACAGTGTAAGCGCCTGGCTGAGTCCGTTGTTGAGGGACGAGACAAGCGCCACGTACCAGTATTCCTTTTTGCTGAAGGTGCGCTCGCCCTCCTCGGGTACCGGCTTCGGCAGCGGGTGCCGCCACACGAGCACGGCGAAGCTCGCCACGTAGGCAGCATACTGACCGGCGATGAGCCCGGGCACGCCCGCGACGAGGGCCCCTCCTATGGAGAGGACCGCCAGAAGCAGCGTCTGGGCGTTGGTCATGTAGGCGTAGGCCCTGTTGTCCAGGTTCGAGCGCAGGTAGACGAGGCGCAGCTCGCAGAGGAGCACGACGAGGGGGTAGAGGCAGTACATGGCCAGCAGGGGCTGCGACCCCGGCAGCGCCCCCGGTGCCACGAGAGCGTAGACGAGGACGAGGACGGCCAACGCCACGTCGGCCACCCTGCCCCAGCGCTCGCCGTAGCGAAACACCGCCAGCATGAGGGGGCGGTCCTCCATGTGCTCGCAGCAGAGCTGGAGCAGGGCGGAGGAGGCGCCCAGGCCGTTGAAGAGCGCGAAGATGCTCACGATGTTGAACACGTAGGAGTAGAGGCCGTACTCCGCCTTGGGAATCAGCCACACCAGCACGACCATGGTGAGGCTGGAGACCACCTTGTTGACGGTCCCTGCACCGAAGATATGGAAGAACCCCGTCCTATAGAGCTTGGCGAAGGGTCCCTTGAGGCGGTCGAGGGCCGCCACGGTCAGAGGGCCTCGAGGGCGGCCGCGACCCGCTCGACGTCGTCCCTGCCCATGTAGGGCCCCATGGGCAGGGACAGCGCGCGGCCGCACAGGTCGCAGGTGACCGGGCAGCCGTCGGGGCAGAGCCCCACGCCGTCAAAGGCCGACTGCCGGTGCATGGGGCGGGGGTAGTAGACCATGGTGGGCACCCCCCGGGCCTTGAGGGCGGCCTGCACCGCGGTGCGGTCCGCGCCCTCGGGCACCTTCACCGTGTACTGGGCCCAGGAGCTCAGATAACCCTGGGGGACCTCGGGGAGCCCCCAGCCGCGCGCCCCGAGGAAGGACAGCGCCTCCCCGTACCAGGCGGCCACCCGGTTGACGTCGGCCACCTCGTGGTCCGCGAAGGCGCCGAGCTTCACGGAGAGGACGGCGGCCTGCAGGGTGTCCAGGCGGCTGTTCATGCCCACGCGCACGTTGTCGTACTTCATGGAGCCCTTGCCGTGGACGGCGAGGCTCCTCATGAGGGCGTCCCAGCCGTCGTCGTCGGTAAAGACCGCCCCGCCGTCGCCGTAGCAACCCAGGGGCTTGGCCGGGAAGAAGCTCGTGGTTGAGATGTCGCCGAAGGAGCAGGCACGCGTGTCGCCGATCATGCCGCCGAAGCCCTGGGCGCCGTCCTCGAGCAGGAGCATCCCCTCGTCGTCGCACACCTCGCGGATGGCGGGGAAGTCGGCCGGGAGGCCGAAGAGGTCCACGGCGACGACGGCCCTGGGCACGAGCCCCGTGCTCTCCCGCACCCACGCCACGGCACGGCGCAGCACCGCGGGGTCGAGGTTGAAGGTGGCCGGGTCAACATCCACGAACACGGGGGTGGCCCCAACCAGGGGCACCACCTCGCCGCTGGAGAAGAACGTGAAGTCGGGCACAAATACGGCGTCGCCCTCGCCGACGCCCCAGGCCAGGAGGGCCAGCTCCAGGGCGTCGGTGCCGTTGGCGCAGGTGAGGCAGTGGTCCACAGCCACATAGTCGGCCAAGGCCCCCTCGAGGTCGGCCACCGGGGCGCCCCCGATGAACCGGCCGGACGAGAGGACCGACGCCACGGCGCCGTCGATGTCGGGTTTGAGCGCCCCGTACTGGGCCCTGAGGTCCCTGAACTCCATCACCGCTCCTCCTCCAAGCCGTCGCCGGCCCTACGGTAGCGCCTGCCGCACGAAGGGCAGGCAAGGCCGTCGTCGAGCCGCGCGCCGCACTCGCACACCCAGCCCACCTGGCGGGCCGGAACGCCGGCCACCAGGGCGTGGGCCGGCACGTCGCCGGTCACCACGGCGCCCGCCCCCACCATGCACCACTCCCCCAGCTCGTGGCCGCACACCACCGTGGCGTTGGCGCCGACGGTGGCACCGCGGCGGACGGGGGTGCGCACGTACCGGGCGCTGCCCTTGGGGTAGGGGGCACGGGGCGTGAGGTCGTTGGTGAACACGCAGGAGGGCCCGCAGAAGACGCCGTCGGCCAGCTCCACCCCCTCGTAGAGGGAGACGTTGTTCTGCACCTTGCAGCCGTCGCCCACGCGCACGTTGTCGGCCACGTTGACGTTCTGGCCCAGGGTGCAGCCGCGGCCGATGACGGCGCCCGCCTGCACGTGGGAGAAGCACCACACCCTGGTGCCCTCCCCCACGACCGCGCCCTCGTCGACGAGGGCGGTGGGGTGCACGAAGGCGCCCGGGAAGCGGTCCTCGCTCACAGCGACCCCTCCCCGAACTCCCCGGCCATGTCGGTGGAGGCGAAGTCACCCAGGGGCAGCCTCACCGGCTGGCCGGTCCTCTGGCTCTTGTAGATGGCGAGCACGACCTCGAGAGCGTCGCGACCGGCTCGGGCGTCGATGTAGGGGGGCCGGTCGTCGCGGACGGCCTCGGCCATGTCGGCGTAGACGGCGGTGTGGCCGTTGCCGTAGACGTTGCTCGTGGCCTCCTCCAGGCCCTTGTTGGCCAGGTCCGCCTCGGTCTCGTCGGCGAAGTCCCACACGTCGATATTGTTGGTGGACGTGCCGCCGATCCTCACCGTGCCGGTCTCACCGATGAGGCAGAGGGTCTCCTCGAGGTTCTTGGGGTACACGTTGACGGTGCCCTCCACGGTGGCCACGGCGCCGTCGGCGAACCTGAGCACGGCGACGCCCGCGTCCTCGGCCTCCAGGTAGTCGTGCTGGCGCTGACGCGTGGCGCCGTAGACCTCCACGACATCGCCCCCCATCATCCACCGGAGCAGGTCGATGCCGTGGATGCACTGGTTCATGAGGCAGCCGCCGTCCTGGGCCCAGGTGCCGCGCCAGGGGGCCTGCTCGTAGTAGGCGCGGTTGCGGTTCCAGCGGATGTTCACGGCCCCGTTGGACAGCCGCCCGAAGCGACCCGCCTCCAGGGCCTCGCGGGTCTTCTGCACGGCCACGTTGAAGCGGTTCTGATGGCAGGCGCACACCTTGACTCCGGCCTCGTCGGCCCGGCGCACGATCTCGTCGGCGTCTGCCATGGCCATGGCCAGGGGCTTCTCCACGATGCAGTTCACCCCGGCGTCTATGAGGTCCAGGGCGATCCCGGCGTGCTCGCCGCTCTCGGTGGCCACGGCCGCGAGCTCGATCTCGGGGTGCTCGTCGAGCATCCGGCGGTAGTCGGCGTAGCGGGCGATGGAGCGGTCGCCCTCGAGGCCGTGCTTGGCCAGGAGCGACTCCATGCGCTCGGGCAGCACGTCGCAGACGGCCACGAGGTCGAAGCCGTTGCGCTCGATGGCGGTGACGTGGTTGGTGGAGATGCGGCCGCAGCCGATGATGGCGCACTTCACGCTACAGCACCTCGATGTTGTCGCGGTTCACGACGCCCTTCATGGCGTTCTTGGTGTCGAACACGGCCCGGGCGTTTTCCTGGACCATCCCGTAGTCCACGTTCGTGTGCCCACAGGCGACGACGACCAGGTCGGCCGAGGCCACGACCTCGGGCGTGAGCTCGGGGATGGAGTCGCGCGTCTCGCCCTTGAAGCGGTAGCTGGACACCCATGGGTCGAAGTAGCTCACCTCAGCGCCGCGTCGCTCGAGATGGTCGATGACCTTGAGGGCCGGGCTCTCGCGGTAGTCGTCGATGTCCTGCTTGTAGGCCACGCCCAGCACCAGGACCTTGGAGCCGTTGAGGGCCTTCTGGTATCCGTTGAGCACGCGGGCCGCACGGTCCACGCAGTACTCGGGCATGCGGTCGTTGACCATCATGGAGGCCTCGATCATCGAGGTGTGGAACCCGTACTCGCGCGCCTTCCACGACAGGTAGTAGGGGTCGAGGGGGATGCAGTGGCCGCCCAGGCCGGGGCCGGGGTAGAACGCCGTGAAACCGTAGGGCTTGGTCTTGGCGGCGTCGATGACCTCCCAGATGTCGATGCCCATCTCGTCGCAGAGCTGGGCGAGCTCGTTCACCAGGCCGATGTTGACGTTGCGGTAGGTGTTCTCGAGGATCTTCTCCATCTCTGCCACGCGAGGGCTGGAGACCCGGGTGACGCCGCCATCCAGCACCGCCTCGTAGACGGCGGAGATGCACTCGAGGGCCTCCTCGCCGATGGCGCCTACCACCTTGGGGGTGTTCTTGGTCTTGTAGACGCGGTTGCCCGGGTCCACACGCTCCGGAGAGAACCCCAGGTAGAAGTCCTTGCCGCACACGAGGCAGGAGCCCTCCTCGAGGATGGGGCGGATGAGGTCCTCGGTGGTGCCGGGGTAGGTGGTGGACTCGAGCACCACCATGGTGCCCGGGGTGAGGTGGGGGGCGATCTCCCTGGCCGAGGCCTCCATGTAGGAGGTGTCGGGCTGCTGGTGGGCGTCCAGCGGCGTGGGGACGCAGAGCGCGATGAAGTCGCACTGGGCCACGCGGGAGAAGTCGCTGGTGGCCTCGAGCATGCCGGAGGCCACGAGCTGGGCCAGGTCCTCGGCCACCACGTCGCCGATGTAGTTCTGGCCACGGTTGACCATGTCGACCTTCTGGGGCTGCACGTCGAAGCCTATGGTGCGGAAGCCCGCCTTGGCCTTCTCGACGGCGAGGGGCAGGCCCACGTAGCCGAGGCCCACGGTGCCGCACGTGATGGAACGGTTCTGGATTCTATCAATCAAATCGCTATTCACTGCCATCATTCCTCTCAGTACTGAGACCCATACCGCCCGCAGCACTCACGCTCTAGGACCTATCGCCATCTGCTCGGTAGACCCATGTATCTCTGATATAAGTTTTTCTGCTATATGCTCATGTGTGTAGTCGCTGGGGTTGGCACCGGCCAGACGCGTATGCCCGGTTCTGCGCCACTGCTCATACAGTTTACAAATATATGAGTACATTTCATCGACAGCCTTCGCCTGGCCACCAGCCTCTTCAAAAGCAGCCCCAGAGCCAGTCTTATCGAGAATTTGTTTAACTACAGAATTGGAAACATTACCACTCACATAAGCACAAATCGGCCGTTGAACACTCAGATACTCGTAGAGTTTCCCGGTCGCTATGCCTCTCTCGTCCCGGTTGTTCCAAGTAAGCAGCGCAAGGACATCGGCACTCCTCTGCAGCTGAAGAGCCTCTCCCCTCTCGACGAGACCCCAATCGACGATCTCTGTGCTATGAGAGCCCCGAAGAGCAGTAGAAAGAAGGTCGCTATCCGGCCCGGCATAGACAAAGCGCACTGTACCCTCTCGCGCAACCCCCGTGCGACACAGACGGTCGAGCGCATCAACCACGACAAGAGGATTCTGCAGCTTGAGGTCATACAAAGTGCCTGTATACACGACTGTGAAAGCGTCGTTGGGATTAGACGCCGCCTGATCCAGCTCAACTGTCTCAGCATCGTATCCGTTTGTTATGGCTATGACTCTTTTATTAGATGAGTCAATACCTAGGACTTCGGCCCCGGTTTCATCTATATACGAAACGATATCTGCGGTCTCGGTAACCTCGGAAGCCCACTTCTTCGATTCCGGATCAGAGAAGTGGGTGGTACCGAACACTGGGTCTCGAAAGTCAGCAACCCAAAGCAGACGAGGATTCTTCTTCTTGAACTCTCTCGCGACCTCATGGGGCCAAAGAGGGTCAAACGTAGAAATAACCACATCAAACGAATCGGCGAGGGCTGCGTACTGCCCAATGGCTGCTTTCGCTATGAGATTGTTTTTTATATTTGCAGTTTTCCAATTAGCACGTGGTCTGGCTTCAGCCGTACCTGAAACGACTCGTTTTCTCTTCTCTCGATGATTCCGCTCGTTCCACAGCCAATATAGAGCCCTGAGCGTCAGGGGATTTCTCACCACATAGTAATTATTAAAGTATACTGCATCTTTCTCCAATCCGTGGTCGATTTGGAAAAGAGGCCCGGCACCATGCTCTTTCCCGTACAGCTTCTCATCTGTCAAAACCGAGACATCATGACCGGCAAGTGCGAGATATTTACCGAGTTTCGTCCACCGTATAGAGGCCACAGACTGAACCGGTTCTATGAAGGACGATATTATCAATATATTCATTATATGCCCTTGACCACACCCTGAGCTCGCTCCACCGCGCACTTGAAGGCCTCGAGCCAGCCGTACCCAAACTGCTCATCGGGCTCCAATACCGCACCCTCTCCCCACTCATTCCAGGCGTTCACCACGACCATGTCGCTCTGACGCACACGTGGCATCTCGACCATCTGAGCGAAGTACTCCCCAAATTTCTCGGGCGTGGCGCCGACCGTCACCAAAGCACGGCGCCCCTTCCTCGGAGTGTTGTCAAAGCGGGTGAATCCGCACTTCACGATTTCTCGGCCCTCGTACTCGCGGTTCTTCCTGAGGAGGGACCGCCAAAGATAGTCGTAGTCGACGTAATCGGGACGCCCCAGCTTCTTCGACAGGGCCCTCCGGCAGTACATGAGGGGGCCTATCTGATAACGGGCCGAGTAAAGCGGCTCGAATTCCATGACTGCACTGGAATGGGTACTGAAAGGCGACGGGTTGAACCCACTGATGAATTCAACGAGATAAAGCGAGCCGAACCCGCTGGAGGCCAAGACCCCATTCCAGACATCGACCATCTCGTCAAACCGGGGAATCCGAGACGGCGAATACACGTAGAACACCGGCCTGTTGCCGATCTTGACGTAGCGATTATCCCTGAAGAACTGCATAAGATACTCGATGTGGGCAAGCCACTCGTCTTTGCCCCCGAAGGTCTGGGGCATGATGACCTCGCCGCTCTTTCCGTCCCACACGCGGGTCCACGGCTCGTTCGCCCAACAGAGGCAGAACGCCTGCGTGGCAGCGGGGAGGTCGAGTAACATCTCAACAGGCTTTTCCAGCAGTTTTTTCCCGTTGAACCAATAATGATAGTAAATAAAACCATCAAGACCGTTCTCGCGGGCGAGATCGTGCTGGTGGACGATAGCCTCCGGTGTGCTGAGGTCATAGTAGTTGTCGTCAAGCGGTCCGTCAGGTTGGTAATGGCCGTCGAACAGCGGCTTCGACTTTTGGACGTTGGTCCACTCGGTAAAGCCCTCTCCCCACCACTCGTCATTCTCGGGAATCCGATGGAACTGAGGGAGGTTGAGTGCGAGCGTCTTAATCATTAGCTCAGCTCCCGCTTCAAAGGCTTGGATGAGTTGCGTCTCCCCACCCGGTTGCCAGCAAAGCGCGCGGCGCAGTCCACTGCAAAGGCCGCGGCTTCCCCCGGCAACCCCTCACGAAGCAGCGCGCCCAGCACACTCTTAGCAAGGCGAGAGCCCTCCCCAATCTCGTCGGACACAGCCAACTCCTCGTTGTGCGCAGCCAGAAATTCACCCACAGCCCGGTTGCGGCGGAACTGCTCGGAAGGTGTGAGGTTGTGAGAGTGAACGACCTCGGCGTCAGCGGCATACGCCACCTTGTAACCGGCCTTGAGCAAGCGGGCCGCCATGAGCATGTCCTCGTTGGTCTTGACCTCGTCAAAGCCGCCCACCTCTAGGTAGGCGCTTCGGCGATAGCAGGAGCACACGTCGGAGGCAAAGTAGGTCTTGATGCCCAGGCGCGGCAGGTCGTCGATGGTGCGCACGTATGACTCGCCCGGATAGTTGAATTCACGCACCAGACACTCGAAACGTCGGGCGTCGCTCCGAGGCAGCTGACGGCCGCTCACAAGGGCGACCTGTGGGTCAGCATCCAGCGGCGCTGCAAGGTTCTCAAGGTAGCGGTCATTGGCCGGCACGGCGTCCTGAGTAAGAAAGGCCACGTAGTCGCCAAAGGTCTCGCGCAGGGCGAGATCGCGAGTGAGGCCATGATTGAAGTCGGCGCGCTCAATGGCGATCACCCGCACGCCGGGATACGATGCCGCAATCTCAGGGGTGCGATCGTCGGAAGCGGAATCCACCACGAGGACCTCCTCGACGGGGCGTGTTTGCCCCGCAAGGCGGTCCAAGAGACCAGGAAGATCCCTCTCTCCGTTCAGTGTGGGCAAGACTACAGAAATCGTCGGCACAGTGACATTTTCCTCTCGAGTTTTACCCTCTAAAGGTAATGCCGCCAGCTAACAGTTGCTATGTCGCATTAAAATATACTCAGCTTATTCAAGGTAAGCAGACAAAGGGTAAATCTGGGGTCTCTACTCCGCCGACTCCGCCGCAACTCGATCCAGCAGGCACTCCCGCATGTACGGCAGGATGAACCTGAGCATGTCGCGGCCGGGGGACTCCACAAGGTCAAGCCCCAGCAACCTCGCCCAAGCCGGGAAGAGACTCCGGGCGGTCCCACCCCTGGACT
>CBCSOI010000023.1:0-12184 GCA_965141595.1 uncultured Atopobiaceae bacterium
AACCCCACGGGCGCCATCCTCGACAGGGTCGAGCTCGAGGCCGTCGCCGACATCGCCCGCACCGTGGGCGCCTATGTGCTCTCGGACGAGGTGTACCTGCCGGTGGCGCAGGACCGAGGCTACGTGTCGATGGCCGACGTCTACGAGAGGGCCGTGGTGACCAACTCACTGTCCAAGTCGTTCTCGGCACCCGGCCTCCGCATGGGCTGGACGGTGGCGCCCGCCGAGGTCTCGGAACGGATCCGCACCCTGCGCGACTACACGCTCATCTGCGCTGGGGTGGAGAACGACCTTCTCGGTACGCTGGTGCTGGAGCATGCCGAGGAGGTGCTGGGACGCAACCGCGCCATCATCTCCGACCGCGCCCGGGTCGTGGAGGGGTGGCTGGCCCGTACCCCTGGGGCGTCCTGGTGTGCCCCCGACGGCGTGCCGGTCTCCTACCTGTCGCTCGACCTTCCCGACGGGGTGGACGACAAGGGGTTCTGCCTCGACCTCCTCGACTCCAAGGGCCTCCTGCTCATCCCGGGCAGCTGCTTCGACCTGCCGGGCGGGGTCCGTCTGGGCTACTGCTGCCCGGAGGAGGAGCTCAGGCGCGGCCTCGGACTCCTCGGCGAGGGGCTGGCCAGGCTGTCCTGACGGGGCCGGCGCCCCGGGCGCCGTCGACCGCGGGGGAGGGACGGGGCGTCCACAGGCCTCCCGCCCCTCCCCGTTTGTGCGAGTGGGATGGGCACCGGTGTGGCGTGCGCCGCAGCGGTGCCGTGCATAACGGCGCGCTAACCCGCCCCCTGCGTGCGGAGAAGACCCGAACATCCGGTTAAAATGCATTAGATTTTCAGTACTGTGCATATACTGAAAATGAGTTCCCAGTCGCCCATACAGTAAACAACGCAACGGTCTGGATGGGGGACCATGGTCCCGTGCATCAATATCAGTGAAACGATATTAAACATAATATATGCGGTAGGCGTTTAACTGCAATAACGAGGGGACATGTGCGCATTACATCTTGGTTTCCGCGAACGGCACTAAAGTACCAGTAAACGGCAGCTACGCCACCGATTCCCCGTTCTTGGTCTTAAGGGAATCTTCATGTGTATAAAATGGGAGCCGAATCGTTAGGAGAGGGGCTCTCGGGAGCCCCGGTGCGGGGCGCGTCCCACGAGGGGTCCGCCTCCAACGAGGAAAGGAGACCCAAGGCATGTCAGACATGACAAAGCCTAAGAAGAAGCGGGAGATGCTCTCTTCTTACACGATCCTCTTCATCATCCTGATCGTGGTGGCCCTTATCTCCATCGCCATGTCCATGGCGATCCCGGACATCACCGGCGCCACCCTGGGCGACGTGCTGATGGCTCCTGCCGAGGGCTTCGTCGACGCCGTCGACGTCTGCCTGTTCGTCATGGTGCTCGGCGGCTTTCTCGCCATCGTCGAGCGCTCCGGCGCGCTCAACGCCGGCATCTCGTCGCTGGTGCGTGCCATGGGCGGCAACGAGCTCAAGCTCATCCCCATCCTCATGATCATCTTCTCGATCATGGGCACCACCTACGGCTTCTGCGAGGAGTCCGTGGGCTTCTACGCCCTGCTCGCCGCCACCATGATGGCCGCCGGCACCGACGTCCTCGTCGGCGCGGCCATGGTGCTGCTCGGCGCCGGCTGCGGCGTGCTCGGCTCGACGGTGAACCCGTTCGCCACGGGCGTCGCCTCCGCCACCCTGACCTCCATCGGCATCCCGGTCGACCAGACGATCATCATCGTCCTCGGCCTCATCCTCATGGTCGTGGCCGACGTCATCTCGATCCTCTTCGTCTACAACTATGCCAAGAAGGTCAAGGCCGACACCGGCAGGTCCATCCTCACCGGCCACGAGATCGAGGCCGCCGAGAAGGAGTACGGCAGCGCCGCCAAGGCCGTCGCCGAGGCCAAGGACATCACCGGCCGCCAGAAGGCCGTCCTCGTGCTCTTCGCCGTCACCTTCGTCGTCATGATCATCGGCTTCATCCCCTGGGAGGACCTCGGCGTCAACGCCTTCAACGCCGGCTACGCCTCCGATGAGGTCACCACCCCCATCACCGGCGACGAGATCGTCGCCGCGTGGGGCGACGGCGGCATCGACGGCGATCTCGTGTTCAACACCGAGCCCGACGCCGTCGTGACCTCCGAGACCACCACCTCCCTCGGCTGGTCCGCGTTCCTCACCGGCACCCCGCTCGGCCAGTGGTACTTCGCCGAGGCCACGGCCTGGTTCCTGATCATGGCCATCATCATCGGCATCGTCGCCGGCATGTCCGAGCGCGAGCTCGTGGACACCTTCATCGCCGGCGCCGGCGACATGATGGGCGTCGTGCTCGTTATCGCCCTCGCACGCGGCGTCTCCGTCCTCATGGACGTCACCGGCCTCTCCAACTGGATTCTGGCCTCCGCCGCCGCCGGCCTCAAGGGCATGAGCGCCATCGTCTTCGCGCCCCTGTCCTTCATCCTCTACGTGCTCCTGTCCTTCCTCATCCCGTCGAGCTCCGGCATGGCCACCGTGTCCATGCCCATCATGGGCCCGCTGGCTGTGGAGCTGGGCTTCTCGCCCGAGGTCATGGTGCAGATCTACTCCAGCGCCAACGGTTTCGTGAACCTGTTCACGCCCACCTGCGGCGCCATCATGGGCGGCCTTGCCCTGGCCCGCGTGGAGTACTCCACCTGGCTGAAGTTCGCCACCAAGCTGCTCGTGATCCTCTTCGTGGTCCTCATCGTCATCGTGACGGTGGCCTGCATGGTGGTGCCCGCCTAACAAGGGCGGCAGAGCCTGCAGCAACGAGAGTCCAAAGAGGGGCCCCGCCGCACCCGGTGCGACGGGGCCCCTCCCATGTAAAGGGCGGGCATCAGCAGGTCGTCGCGGCGGCTGGTCGGAGGCACCCGCAACCGGCCCGGGCGGTGGGGACGTCTCCCCCGTGGCGCAGCGGGCCCGTTGGCCCTCTCAAGAAGAAGGCCCCCTCCTCCCTTTGTGGTCGGCGAGTTTTTCGCGGAGCGAAACTGTCCGAAGCCGGCTGGAAAGGGGAAGGGGGCCGTCAGGTCGCGAGGAGGGACGACGGGGCCTCGCAGGGAGCGGCGGGGGGGGGGTGTCCTAGTAGACCATGCCCATCGCCTCCCGCACCTGGGCGAGGGTCTCGTCGGCGATCTCGTTGGCGCGGCGGTTGCCTTCGTGGAGGATCTCCTGCACGAGGCCGGGCTGGGCGGCGAAGGCGGCGCGACGCTCGCGGATGGGGGCCATGTAGTCGTCCACGACCTCGGTGACGTAGCGCTTGAGGGCGCCGGCGCCGGCGTCGCCGATGGAGTCGGCGATCTCCTCGGGGTCGCGGCCGGTCATGACGGAGGCTGTGGTGATGAGGGCCGAGACGCCGGGGCGGTTCTCGGGGTCGAAGGTTATGGTGCGCTCGGAGTCCGTCTTGGACTTGCGGATGAGCTTGGCGGTCTCCTCGGCGGTCATCGAGATGGCGATGGAGTTGCCGTAGCTCTTGGACATCTTGCGGCCGTCGAGGCCCGGGAGGAGCGGGGTGTCCGAGAGCAGGCCCACGGGCATGGGGAACACCTTGCCGTAGCGCTCGTTGAAGCGCCGGGCGATGGTGCGGGTGAGCTCGATGTGGGGGAGCTGGTCCTTGCCCACGGGCACGCAGTCGGCCTTGCAGAACAGGATGTCGCAGGCCTGGTGGACGGGGTAGGTGAGGAGCAGGCCGGTGAGGGCGTGGCCCGAGGCCTCCTGCTCGGCCTTGACCGTGGGGTTGCGCAGGAGCTCGCTCTCGCTCACGAGGGAGAGGAACGGCAGCATGAGCTGGTTGAGCGCCGGCACGGCCGAGTGGCAGAAGATCATGGCACGGTCCGGGTCGATGCCTACGGCGAGGTAGTCGAGGACCATGTCGTAGGCGTACTCGGTGATGTGGGCCGTGGTGTCGCGGTCCGTGATCACCTGGTAGTCGGCGATGAGGATGTTGGTGTTGACGCCCATCTCCTGGAGCCGCACGCGCTCGCGCACGGTGCCGAAGTAGTGGCCCAGGTGCAACCGGCCCGTGGGGCGGTCGCCCGAGAGGAGGGTGTGGGCGCCGGCGTCCTCTTCAAGGGATTTCCACATGGCGTCGGACCGCCTCTGCGCCTCGGCGAAGCTCTCCTCGTTTGCCATGGTTCCTCCTTTGGTTGTGCCCCGACGGCGGGACGCGTGTGCAACCCCCTTATACTACCCGGTGCCGGCACCGGCGGTGGGGCCCGACCGGGGCCAGCCCTGCCCGCCGCGGGGCTTCGCACACAACATCTTGTGGTAACCCTGTGGTTTCACCTTTGGAGCAAAGGGGGCGGGGGAGGGCCCTGGAGCTGCGCGTTTCGCTCTGGGCCGAACGGGTGCCGCAGCGAACCCCCTGATTGTCTCTCCATTGCGACCTTGGTTGTCATACACAATATATTGTGGTTTGCGATAGCATGACTTCTAGGGATTGTTGTTCAGCGACCTTCTACGCACCACTACACACGACCGATGTCAAGTCTGTTCCTTGTTCCGGAGCCTCCGTATCATGGGTGTCGCCGCGGTCGGGCGACCGCGGCGACACCCGGAATTCAACCACAAGATGGTGTGGTCCACCGTCAAACCGCGCGGCCCAAGGAGAGTCCCAATGAAGATCATCAAGCGCAACGGGTCCGAGGCGACCTTCGACGTCGCAAAGATCGTCAACGCCATCCGGGGGGCCAACGTGACCGTCCCCGAGCCCCTGCGGCTCACCGAGGCCCAGATCGACGACGCCGCCACCGCCGTCGAGGCCGAGTGCGAGGCCTGCGGCCACACCGTGACGGTGGAAGAGGTCCAGGACATGGTGGAGGACCAGATCATGGCCAAGGGCGCCTTCTCGGTGGCCCGCAACTACATCACCTACCGCTACGTCCAGAGCCTCAAGCGCACCTCCAACACCACCGACGAGCGCATCCTCTCACTCATCGAGTGCAACAACGAGGACGTCAAGCAGGAGAACTCCAACAAGAACCCCACGGTCAACTCCGTGCAGCGCGACTACATGGCCGGCGAGGTGTCCAAGGACCTCGCCAACCGCATCCTGCTGCCGCGCGAGGTGGTGGAGGCCCACGACGAGGGCATCATCCACTTCCACGACGCCGACTACTACGCGCAGCACATGCACAACTGCGACCTCGTCAACCTCGAGGACATGCTGCAGAACGGCACCGTGATCAGCGGCACCCTCATCGAGAAGCCGCACTCCTTCTCCACGGCCTGCAACATCGCCACCCAGATCATCGCCCAGGTGGCCTCCAGCCAGTACGGCGGCCAGTCCATCTCCCTCACGCACCTCGCGCCCTTCGTCGACGTCTCGCGCCGTCGAATCCGCCGCGACTTCGTGCGCGAGCTCGAGGAGCTCGGCATCGAGCCCGACGAGGAGCAGGTGGGCCGCATCGTCGAGGAGCGCCTCCTCGACGAGATTCGCCGCGGCGTCCAGACCATCCAGTACCAGGTGGTCACCCTCATGACCACCAACGGCCAGGCCCCCTTCGTCACGGTCTTCATGTACCTCAACGAGGCCCGCAACGCCCAGGAGAAGCACGACCTCGCCCTCATCATCGAGGAGACCCTCCGCCAGCGCTACGAGGGCGTCAAGAACGAGGCCGGCGTCTGGGTCACCCCCGCCTTCCCCAAGCTCATCTACGTGCTGGAGGAGGACAACCTCGAGCCCGGCCAGAAGTACTACTACCTCACCCAGCTCGCGGCCAAGTGCACGGCCAAGCGCATGGTGCCCGACTACATCTCCGAGAAGATGATGCGCAAGCTCAAGCTCTCGGCCGGCGAGGTCGAGGGCGAGGGCGATGTCTACACCTGCATGGGTTGCCGCTCCTTCCTCACGCCCGACCGCTCCGGCAACGGCTATGGCAACGTGGCCAACGCCGGTAACTACGAGCCGGGCAAGCCCAAGTACTACGGCCGCTTCAACCAGGGCGTGGTCACCATCAACCTCCCCGACGTCGCGCTCTCCAGCGGCGGCGACATGGACGAGTTCTGGCGCATCTTCGACGAGCGCCTCGAGCTCTGCTACCGCGCCCTCATGTGCCGCCACAACCGCCTCAAGGGCACGCTCTCGGACGCCGCGCCCATCCTCTGGCAGTACGGCGCCCTGGCCCGTCTGCCCAAGGGCGAGGTCATCGACCCGCTGCTCTTCGGCGGCTACTCCACCATCAGTCTCGGTTACGCCGGCCTCTACGAGTGCGTGCGCTACATGACCGGCCACAGCCACACCGACGCCGAGGCCACCCCGTTCGCCCTGGCGGTCATGCAGCACATGAACGACAAGTGCGCCGAGTGGAAGGCCGCCACGGACATCGACTTCTCCCTCTACGGCACGCCCCTGGAGTCCACCACCTACAAGTTCGCCAAGTGCCTGCAGCGCCGCTTCGGCATCGTCCCCGGCGTCACCGACCACGGCTACATCACCAACAGCTACCACGTGCACGTGACCGAGCAGATCGACGCCTTCACCAAGCTGCGCTTCGAGAGCGAGTTCCAGCGCCTCTCCCCGGGCGGCGCCATCTCCTATGTCGAGGTCCCCGACATGCAGGACAACCTCGAGGCGGTCATGAGCGTGCTGCGCTTCATCTACGACAACATCATGTATGCCGAGCTCAACACCAAGAGCGACTACTGCCAGGTCTGCGGGTTCGACGGCGAGATCCGGATCGTGGAGGACGACGGCAAGCTCGTGTGGGAGTGCCCGCACTGTGGCAACCGCGATCAGACCACCCTCAACGTCGCCCGGCGCACCTGCGGCTATATCGGCACGCAGTTCTGGAACCAGGGCCGTACCGAGGAGATCCGCGACCGCGTCCTGCACCTCTAGGCCCGGCACCCATACCCGTCACTGCAAACCGGGCCGCCCCGCGGGGGGCGGTCCGCCTTTCCATCGAGGTCCCATGAACTGCGCTAACGTCAAGTACTGCGACATCGCCAACGGCACCGGCGTGCGGACGAGCCTGTTCGTCTCCGGCTGCACCCACCGCTGCCCCGGCTGCTTCAACGAGGTGGCGTGGGACTTCTCCTACGGGGAGCCCTTCGACGAGGCGTTGCAGCGAGAGGTCCTCGACTCCCTCGCCCCCTCATATATCGCGGGTCTGTCCGTGCTCGGGGGAGAGCCCATGGAACCGGCCAACCAGAGGGCCCTGGCGCCCTTCCTGGAGCGCGTGCGCACCGAGTGCCCGGGCAAGGACGTCTGGATGTACACGGGGGACGTCCTCGAGGAGCTCCTCGACCCGGCGTCGCCCCGGCGCACCGAGGTCACCGACCGGCTCCTGCGCTCCGTGGACGTGCTCGTGGACGGGCCGTTCGTCCAGGAACTCAAAGACATCACCCTGCGGTTCCGGGGGTCCCAGAACCAGCGCATCATCGACGTGCCCCGGAGCCTCGAGGCCGGCCGCACGGTGCCCTGGGAGGACGACCCGGTGTTCGCCCAGCACTCCATGGGCCGCCAGGAGCTGCACCTCTAGGGGTGCCGGGGACGTCCCTTAAATACATTCCAAAACCATTTACCGGTCGCATGGCCCCTCTCGCGGGGGCGGTGCGGTACGGGGTTGCCTTTCGGGGCATCGACCTGCAAAGCCGCAAGGCCGCTTTGCCGTGTCGACCCATCGGAAGGAGACCCATGGACTGTCCCTACGAGACGGAGTGGCGCCGCGCCTACACGCCCCTGACCGCCATGGAGGAGGCGAGCCGCTGCCTGCTCTGCGAGGACGCCCCGTGCAGCGCCGACTGCCCGGCGGGCACCGACCCCGGCCGGTTCATCCGCAGCATCCGCTTCCTCAACGACGAGGGAGCCGCCGCGACCATCCTCGCCAACAACGCCCTGGGCGACGTCTGCGCACGGGTGTGCCCCACCGAGCGGTACTGCGAGCGCAGGTGCACGCGTGCCGAGGTGGACCGCCCCATCGACATCCAGGGGCTCCAGCGCTACGCCACCGACTTCGCCACCGCCCTCTCCATGGAGGTCCTCGAGGCCGGTCCCGACACCGGCCGCTCCGTGGCCGTCGTGGGCTCCGGCCCCGGTGCCCTCCAGGCCGCGGCGACGCTCCGCCGGATGGGTCACGCCGTGGACGTCTACGAGCGCGACACCGTGGCAGGCGGCATGCTCGCCCACGGCATCCCGGCCTACCGCCTGCCCGACGACGTCGTGACCTCCGCCGTGACCCGCATCGAGCGCTTGGGCGCCACGGTGCACACCGGCGTGCGGGTGGGCACCGGCTGCGCCGTCACCTGCCAGGGGCTCCTCGAGAACCACGACGCCCTGCTCCTGGACGTGGGCCTCTCGGCCGGCAAGATGCTCCCCATTTTCGAGGGCGATCCCTCCGTGGAGCTCGCCGTGGACTTCCTCGCCCGCGTAAGGGCGGCGAAGGGCGAGGTGACGGTGCCCGACAACGTGCTCGTCATCGGCGGCGGCGACGTCGCCATGGACGTCTCCACCACGCTCAGGCGCCTGGGCGCCCACACCGTCACCGACGTCGTCTGGGAGGAGTCCGACGCGTTCCTCGCCTCCGAGGAGGAGCTCGCCGGCGCCCGGGAGGCCGGCGTGACCCTGGTGGACGGCTACGCCCCCGTGGCGGCCGACGGCGGCGCCGTGACGTTCAGGCACCGCGTCATCGACGCCGAGCTCACCGTCAAGGCCGACCTCGTGGTCCTTGCCGTCGGCCAGCGCGCCGACGTCCGCGGCCTCGACGTCGAGCTCGAGCTCGACGGCAACGAGGTCGCCGGGGGAGGCCCTGCGACGTCGCTGCCGCGCGTCTTCGTGACCGGCGACCTCATGGCCGGCGACAAGACCGTGGTGTGGGCCGTGCGCAAGGGAAAGATAGCGGCCGCCGCCATCGACGACATGCTCCGGAAAGGGGGCGAGTGACCATGGCGAGTCGCGACCTCTCCGTCGACTTCCTCGGCGTCCACTTCCAGAACCCGTTCTGCCTCTCCTCGTCGCCCGTGGGCAACTGCTACGAGATGTGCGCCAAGGCCTACGAGACCGGCTGGGGCGGCGTGGTCTACAAGACCCTGCACACCGACGACTTCAAGGTCGACGAGGTGTCCCCGCGCTTCGACGAGCTCACCAAGGAGTGCACGCCGTTCGTGGGCTTCAAGAACATGGAGCAGATCGCCGAGCACCCGCTCAAGAGCGACCTGGCCGCCATCCGGCGCCTCAAGGCCGAGTACCCCGACGGTGTCCTCATCGCCTCCATCATGGGGCAGAACGAGGACGAGTGGGAGGAGCTCGCCCGCACCGTCGAGGCCGCCGGCGCCGACATGGTGGAGATGAACCTCTCCTGCCCCCAGATGACGAGCCACGCCATGGGCTCCGATGTGGGCGTGAACCCCGACCTCTGCCGCCGCTACTCCGCCGCCGTCAAGCGTGGGACGTCGCTGCCGGTGCTCGCCAAGATGACCCCCAACATCACGGACATGTGCGTGGTGGCCAAGGCATCCCTCGAGGGAGGCGCCGACGGCATCGCGGCCATCAACACCGTGAAGTCCGTGGCCAATGTGGACCTCGACCTCCACGTGGGGCTGCCCGTCATCAACGGCAAGAGCGCCATCTCCGGTTTCTCCGGCAAGGCCGTGAAGCCCATCGCCCTGCGCTTCCTCCAGCAGATGCGGTCCGACCCCGAGCTCGCCGACCTCCCCATCTCTGGCATCGGCGGCATCGAGACCTGGCGCGACGCCTGCGAGTTCATCCTCATGGGCGCCACCACGCTGCAGGTGACCACGTCCATCATGCAGTACGGCTACCGCGTGGTGGAGGACATGAAGGACGGCCTCTCCCGCTATATGGAGTCCCAGGGCGCAGACCGCCTCGCCGACCTCGTGGGCCTCGCCACGCCGAACATCCTGCCCGCCGAGGACCTCGACCGCGACTACCGCGTGTACCCCGAGGTGGACCAGGACGCCTGCGTGGGGTGCGGCCGCTGCTACATCTCCTGCTACGACGGCGCCCACCAGGCCATCGTGTGGGACGAGGCCGAGCGCCGCGTCTCCGTGGACGAGGAGAGGTGCGTGGGCTGCCACCTCTGCCGTCTCGTGTGCCCGGTGCACGCCATCCACTTCGGCCGCGTGGCGATGAAGGAGGGTCGCGAAGGCGACCCGGCGGCCGTTGTCTGCCGGCCCAAGGACGTTCCCTACGACCTCGCGTAGGGGAGGGCCGGGCCCCTGCGGCGGCCTTCCGAGATTGATCGAGATTCTCGGTTGCGCCGCCTGAGCCCTGTGCTAGTATCTTCTTCGCACCACCGATGTCGGAGTGGCGGAATTGGCAGACGCGCTAGCTTGAGGTGCTAGTGACTGACTAAAAGGTCGTGCGGGTTCAAGTCCCGCCTCCGACACCATCGAGAATGAAGCCCGTGTCCCAAGGGACACGGGCTTTTTCTTGTCGTGCCCGGCTTTTTCAGGAACTGGGGGCGGGCGCGCGTCGGTGCGAGTATCCTCGACATCGACCTAGTTCGTCGGAAGGGCGGGGGAGAGCCATGATTCTGGGCAGCAACATCACGGCCACCGACACGGGGGGCCGTATCAAGGCCTTCTGCGGCCTCAACGCCGTCTTCGACATCCTCGCCATGGTGGACGACGCCGTGGCAGGCTACGACGCCTCTGGGCGGGTCATCATAGCCAACGAGAACCTGGCGTCGCTCTCGGGGCTCACGCGCCAGCAGCTCATCGGCATCGACGTCAACGCGCTGTTCCTGCCGCTGTCCGGCATCCCCAACGCCCACGGGCGCCTGCCGTTCCCCTTGGACGGCTCAAAGGTCACGCTCCTCTGCCGTCGCCCCACGGAGGGCACCAAGGTGCGCGTGGTGGTACGGGCCCGCTCCATGGGCGACGACGGCTCGTTCCTCCTCGTGGCCCGGCCCACCTCCGTGGGAAGCGCGACGCTTCCCGACGGGCCCCGGCCCGCGTCGGACGTCTCGGTGGACGGCACGGCCCTCTCCTCCGACGAGGTGGCGGCCGTGGCCGACGCCGACGTGCGCGTGGCCTCCATCGGCCGCGAGGGCCCTGCCGACGCAGTGGCGTTCATAAGCGAGCTCGGGGGTGCCGTGGCGTCGGGCGACGCCAGCGGCATCCAGGACATGCTGGTGTCCGAGCTCCGCGATGCCGTGGACGCGGACGCCGGCGCCCTTTACATGGTGGGGTCGGGCGGCTACGTCCTCAAGAGCTTCTCGGGTGCCGTCGACGGCCGCGAGATGCCCTCCTACATCACGTCCCAGGACCGCATCGCCTCGCTTGCGGAGGGTGGGAGGCGCACCCTGGCCTTCGACCGCCACCGCGGGCTCGACGGGGAGGTGGTCCTCTCCGAGAAGTCGACCGGCGAGGTGCACGGCGCCCCCGAGCTCGAGTCGCTGCCCCTCGTCTCGTTCTTCTCGGTGCCCATCGTCTACAACGCGGCGGTGGTCGCCGTCGCGCTCGTGGGATGGGCCGCGCCGCACGCCCTCCACGGGCACGACGCCAAGGTCCTCGACATCCTTGCGCTCCACCACGCAAGCGAGCTCATGACCGCCACGCTCTCGGCGAGGGCCCATTCCAACGAGCGGGTGTCCAACGCCGCCAGCGAGCGCCTCCTGCACCTGGAGGGCCTGGGGGAGAAGGCCACGCTCCTCGACTACTACGACGCCTTCGAGGCCATGGCGTCGGCCGTGGGCTGCTCGTTCATGCCCATCTTCAAGAACCTCCACCAGGACACGCTGTTCATCAAGACCCCTGCCGGCGAGCTCGTGGACTTCCCCTTCGACATCGACATGCTCGACGACGATGAGTGGCGCTACGAGGACGTCCGCATCTGGCCCCTCGCGAACCTCGCGGCGCTCAGGGCCTGGGTGACGGGGAAGGGCATCGCCAACGACGGCGTCCTCGTCATCATGGACCGTCTCGTGGGGGAGCCCCGGGGGTTCCTCGTGACCAAGGACGGGGGCCTGCCGCTCCCCCCGATCTCGTTCACCTACTTCAAGCGCTTCGTGCAGGACGTCCACCGCCTCGAGCGCCGCCAGACCCAGCGCGCCCAGGACGCCCTCATCAGCCACACGCTGCAGTCCGGTCTGGGCAACCACCTCCAACACGTGGAGGGGCTCACCGCCCAGGCGATCTACAACTCGGCCACCGAGACCGCGGACGTGGGCGGTGACTTCTACGACCTCATCC
>CBCSOI010000024.1:0-12123 GCA_965141595.1 uncultured Atopobiaceae bacterium
GTCCAGGAACTGGGGGGTCTCGATGAGGAGGCCGACGTCCGGCGGAAACGAGACGTCGCGCCAGAGCGTGGCGCCGTCCACGGACACCGTGCCACCGGACGGGCGCACGAGACCGGCAACCACGCGCAAAAGCATGGTCTTACCCGAGCCGTTGGGGCCCACGAGACCCGAGACCCGCCCGTTCTCAAAGGTGGCGCTCACGTGGTCGAGCACCGTGACGCCCCGGATGGACGCCGAGATATCGTTCACGTTCACAGCCACGGCTATCAGCGCTCCTTAGGAAGGATGTTCATGGTCGAGAAATACAGGCCGCCGGCGATGACGCTCGCGGCGCAGACGGCCAGGGAGACGGCCATGCCGGCGAGTGGGTCCCAACCGCCGGCGACCACGGGGTCGCAGCGGGCGCCCATGAGGTAGACGGGGGCCAGCCACGGGGTGTCGAGGAACACCGTGCACACCAAAAGGCCCACCGACACCCCGAACCCGACGACCGGGGAGGCCACGAGCGACACCGTGAGCTGCACCAGCGCCAGGGCGATTAGGGCGACGAGCGTGCCAACGACGAACACGGCGCCGTCGCCCGGCACCGGCGGGAGCAGAGACGGCTCCAGGTTCGCCGCGATGCCGGGGGCCTGTCCGACCACGGCGGACACCTCGCCGCCCAGGACCACGCAGAACACGAGGGCCATTCCCGCCAGCAGCAGCCAGAAGACCGCGACGCAGAGCGTCACCCAGGCCACCTTGGCGCTCCACCACGTCCAACGGTTGCCGCCGAGCACGAGCAGGCGCTGACCGGCGCCCATGAGGTCGCGGTAGGGATACCAGAGCACGAGGAACAGCGCGACCATGAGGAGGCCGAGCCATGCGACGGGGAGGGGGAACCGCCCGGCAGGGGTGTCCTCGGAACCCATGAAGGCGTACGCGAGGTAATCGGCCCACGTGGCAGGAGGCAGGTCGGCGCCAGCCATGGACAGCGCGAACATGGCCTGAAGGAACAGCGCGAAGCCCAGCGCCGCCAGCCACCACCACGCGGTGGCCCGAAACCCCTCCCGCGCATCGAGGCGCAGCATCGTCACGAAGACCCTCATAGGACATCATCGCCGAGACGCAGGTGGGGAATGAGCCACGCGACGAAAGCGAAGAACGCCCCCTCCAGCAACATCACCCAGGGGTTTGAGTGAAAACCGCCGCCCGCCATTCGCATGAGGTTGGACAGCCCCAGCTCCGGGGCCCACAACCTGAGCGACGCGAAGACCTCTGTCCAAGCCGCGGGAATCAGATTCAGGAGAAGGTACGGACCGACCAGCAGGACCACTCGGTTGGAAACGAGGAACGACAGGGCCGACACGAACGTCGCCCACAGCCCGGCGAGGACCGAGGAGACGAGAAAATAAATGACCGTGTAAAGCCCGGGTATCGAATAGTAGAGACGGGCCCATGGGTCGGACCCGATGGTCGCCGTGTACAGGACATCGACGGGCGTGGGGACATAGAGCGGGTAAATGCAGCAGAGTACGATAAAGTTGACAATCTGAGGCGCAAGAACCACCGTGAAGGCACTGGCGAACACGGCCGCCGCCTTCGCACGGCAATAGGCCGCCCTCGACGTCCGAGCATAGACCTGGGCCAGATACCCGCCGGACAGTTCGCTGCGGTACGACCACGCATAGGGAACCAGACAGAGCAGCGGCGCAAGCACGTAGAACAAGGACGACGCGACGGCCATGCCGTCGCGGGACATGGTCTGCACGTAGGGGGAGCTGAGGTAGAGCCCGCTGTAATGGTCCGGCTCCACAGCCAGCTCCGTGACACCAAAATTCATTATCGAACCGTCAGAGCCCACGGCAAAGCCAAGGAACCAAAAGACCTGGAGCCCCGCGCTCGCCAAGCCGAGAAGCACGCCGACACCGAGCGCGACCTTGAAGGGCAGGCCGCCGAACGCCTTGCGAAGCTCCATGGGGAGGAGGGTGCCCATCATGCATCGCCCTCCTCGGCCGGCGTCGCAAGGAGGTCGACGGAGATCTTGTCGTCACCACTGCCCTCGCTGCCGATATTGAGCACCGCATTGCGGGCCCCGTCGGAAGCGGGAATCCCGTAGGCAATCTCCAGCTCCGTGGTCTGTCCCGGATGGAGCACAAAGTAATACCCATTGGTCGGGGTAAGCTCCAGATCGCCCCGACCGCCCAGGATCGCCATATCGTCGACGGAGGAACCCTGCAGCCTGAAAACGCTCGCGTTGAACTCGTAGGGGCTCTCGCCGAATTCTTTGGCCTCGGGTTTGGCCGCATCGATATTTATTAATTTTATTGTTACGACAACGACGGATCTTGGCGCCTCAGGACCATGGAAGCTGTCAGGCTCCAAACCCGGCACCTTGGACGGATCGTCGTACAGGACGGCACCTTGAACGGTCGCCTCCATCCTGCCCTCCCAGCCGAAGTCAGCGGCGTAGGCAAGGCCGTTCTCGTCGACGCACTGCTTCTGCTCCTCGCTGTCGAGCAAGATGATCTTGTCGGAGGAATATTGTTCTCTGTGGGCCCTCTCGAAGGCGTGGCGTTGGTCTTTCTCAACCTGGGCACGCACCTGCCCGAACGCCCACACCCCCACCACCGCACAGACGACCACAACAGCGGCGGCGACCTCGCTCTTTTTGATTCTCATCGCATCTCTCCAAAAAAGATGCCGGGGCGCTGGGACACGCCCCGGCAAAACAGGCGTTCAGCCGCCGTTGATGGCCGTATAGGTACCGTAACTATCCGGGCTCCACTCACCTGAGACATAGGAAGCGCCTTGGTTTGCCCAAGCCGTCAGACGAGCCCAACGGAAACCGTTCTCATACACGTTTTGACGTATGCGCCACTGGCCTACGCGGTTCGCCTCCGCGTAGCCCCCGGACTTGCCAGTTGAGGCGTAGCAGGTCTGGTTGTACCAAGGCCCATTGATGCTGGTGCCGCCATCCACATACATGCGACAAGGACGTGAGATAACTCCGATTCGGACATAGGTAGAACTGGCATCTTGCTTGGCGCGGCCCCCGGTACCCCTCGTTGCGCCGGCCGGAATATTGAACTCATATTTACTATCAGATGTGTTGGCATACGGGGCAATGGAAGCATCCTCGCCCACATACACGTTCCCAGGGTGCACCGAGGGCGGCGTATACCCATCGGCGACGTCGGCCAAGGCGGGGATGGCCGGCCCGAGCCCGACCGCGGCGGCGAACAGCGCCGCAGCGACGACACGTTTCATGTTGGTTCGCATGGTCGTCTCACTCCTTCTCTTGCTGATGCTGATAATCGGGATCCCGTGGCACATTCTTTACGCCTCAGGGCTCCCGCAGTCTGTCATCAGGGGCTACCGACCTGCGTACCTTCTGCTGATTACAGGGATGTAGCTCGGGTTATGGCGTCGACAAGCTCCGCGCGCCCGTGCACGCCCAGCTGCCGGTAGACGGAGTTGCGTATGTTGTTGATGTAGCTGCGGGAGTAGTTGAGGCGCTCCGACAGCTCCGGGCCACTCTCGTTCCGATAAATTCCGAGAGCGACCTCGCATTGGAGCCCACCCAGCCCGGCCGACTCCAGCCACGCCCGCACGGCGTCGTCCGCGGTGCCGCCGTCGTCGTGCAGCGCCTCGCGGTCGACGCCGGCGCCGTGGAGCGCCACGCACCACGCCGCCAGGGCGACGAGGCTCACCGTCCCCACCGCGTAGGCCGCGAGCCCGTGGACCATGGCGATGCCGCCCACGGCCTCGAGGGCCACCTGGTTGTAGCCCGTCACGTCGCCGTGGACCGAGGCGCCGAGGAACGCCGCGAGCATCCCCCCGGCGGTCCCGGCGGCCACGCAGCGCCCCAACGCGCCCCGGGCGTCGGAGGCGTAGGAGCGGGCGAGCACCGCCGCGACGGTGCCGAGCAGCAGTCCGACCACCGAGAAGAGGAGGAGCTGGGGGCGAGTAGCGGCGAGCGTGACGGAACCGGTGGCAGCGATCAGCGCCAATACGGCGCGGGCCGTCCTCGGCAGGGGATGCGACGCCAGCGAGCGCGGTGCGAGCCACGGGGTGACCGCCGCAAGCCCCACGGCGAGGGGGACGACGAGGTGCGCGAGGCTCGTGGCGTTGAGCAGACGCCAGCCCTCCTCCAGGAGGAGGCCGGACCCGATGCCGGCGGCACCCCAGGCCGCGAGCGTGGACGGGCGGAGGGCCATGGCGTCATCCCGCGGCCGGGCGGGCCCCGGGCACCCCTCGAGCCAGGCCATGGTCCCAAAGCCGACCACGCCGAGGAGGGCGACGGCCGTGGCGGCGAGCCACGCCGCCTGCGAGACCGTGCAGACGGCCCCGGCGACACCGGCGACGACGAACCTGGCCGGGTGCGGGAAGGCGCCCGCCACCGAGATGGCCCAGCGCAGGCCCCACAGGCAGAGGGCCACAGCCGCCCCACGCGACAGGCACGCCGTCAGCGCCACGGAGGGGGCGGCGGGCATCGCCACGTCCAGGGTGGCGGCGCCGAGGGCGCAGGCCACGGTGAGGGCCAGGGCCGCCGCACCCCCGGCAACGGCACGCGCCGCCGCACTGCCGGCAACAAGGTCGCTCACGCGGCACCCGGCCCTTCTCCCGAGGAGCGCGAACGCCGCGAGCCCCCAGGCGCAGCCGATGACCTGCGGCGTCCCCGCCCCCCAGACGGACTGACGGTCCATGGGCGTCACGAGGAGGAGGGTGAGCAGCACCGTCAGGGCCCAGGCGGCGCGGGCCACGGAAGCGGGGGCATGGACCGGCTCGGCGGATACGGGGCCGTCTTCCTCGGCCGAGCCCTCGCCCAACAGGGACCTGAGGGCGTCGCCGCTGTCCACCCCCGCCTTCTGGCAGGCGCGCCGCAGGTACGTGCGCACCGTCGGGGCCTTGACGCCCATGGCGGCCGCGGACTCCTCGGACGTCATGCCCTGGAGCAGGCAGGCCACGGCCTCCTGCTCGCGTTCGGAGAAGCCGAGGGAGGCTGCAACGACGGCCGGGGCCGGGGCCGCAGGCTCCTCACGCCGGGGGCGCAGGCTGGCGAGCTGGGCGCCGACGGCGAGCGCGACGAGGGCCCCCAGCACCGCCAGCAGCAGCGCCCCCACGGCGGGGAGCGGTGCGACGCGGCCGAGGGAGCCGGCGACCAAGGGACCGAGGGAGAAGGCACCCACGGCCCGTGCGGCCTCCTCCCGCGAGAGCGGGCGTACGGCCGCGACGCAGAGGAGCCCGCCGGCGGCCGGAACAAACGGGGCGCCCGAGCCGGTCGCCCACGCAACGGCCATGGACGAGCCGGCCACGACGGCGGCGACGCGCACGATGACGGGCGACATGGCCGCAGTCTGCGGGGCCGCCGTGGGCCGCCCATCGACGAGGGAGAAGGCGCCCAAGGAGGCCGCAGCCAACAGGACGGGCGGGTGCAACAGGAGGAGCGGGCTCCCCGACGGGACCTGTGCCGGCCCCTGAAGGACCGGGGGCAGGACGTCCACTGCCACGGTGAGGAGGAGGGCGGCCGCGGCCGAGAGCGCGGCGACCCGGCGGAGCGGCGCCCGCCACGGGGAGAGCCGCCACTCCCCCACGCGGCGCTCAGCGACGATCGCGGCCGCGGCACCGCCGACCAGGCCCAACGCCACGAGGCAGTACCCGCTTCCCGCAAGCGACGGACCGCCCTCGCACACCAGCGGCGCCGCCCCGAACAGGAGGGCGCCCCACAGGAGCAGCAAGACGCCCGGCGGTCTCGGCTTATCGACCATTCCATCCTCCTCAATATCAGGTTTTCACCTTAGAGGAGGGCACGGCGCGATTCATCAGCTCCGGGCTGTATGGACGGCGAGTCGGGTGGGCGGCCCGCCCCCCGCGCTACACGAACGCGTCCACGCCACGCTCGCGGAGGGCCCCCGCCAGCGGCTCCACGTCCTCGGGGCGCAGCTGGGCCACCCCCTCCAGGCCGTAGTCGCGGCCCAGCAGCGTGTACTTGTTCTCGCCGAACTGGTGGAACGGCAGCAGCTGCAGCCTGGGACGCCCGTCGCCCTCGCGCCCGGCATCGCGCCAGGCAGAGAGGACCCACCCCGCGAGGCCGTCGGCCGTCTCGGCCACCGCCTCGTCGGAGAGCGACGCGTCGATGTTGAAGCCGGGGATTACCGGCGTGCGGCAGAGCACGTCGACACCTGAGGAGAAAGCCTGCCGCAGGTTGGCGCCGACCCTCTCCAGCCCCACGCCGGTCCCCTCGCGGTGGCGCGCGTCGTCCCAGTGCTTGACGTCGAAGAGCACGAGGTCGAGCAACCCCGCCACGCGCCCGAAGACCTCCGGCGCGGCGTGGCCCGTCGTCTCCATGGCGCAACCCACGCCCTCCTCGCGCAGGCGGCCGGCCACCTCCACCACGTAGTCGGGCCAGAGCAGGGCCTCGCCGCCCGAGAAGGTCACGCCGCCGCCGGACTCCTCGTAGAAGGGCTTGTCCTTGAGGCACTCCCCCACCACCTCGTCCACGCCGCGGTCGGCTCCCACGAGCGTCATGGCGCCCCACCGGCAGGCGTCCGCCACGGCCCGTTGGCCACCCTCGGCGGCGAGGCGGCGGTGGTCCACCGTCACGTGGGGCGAGCCGTCCTTGTCAAAGGCAAGCGTCACGGCCTCGCTCGCCGCCGCGCAGGCACCGCAGCCCCGGCACGAGCGCGCGTCCCACTCGAGCTGCGCGAAAGCCGCCTGGCTCTCGGGGTTGGCGCAC
Source organism: uncultured Atopobiaceae bacterium (assembly GCA_965141595.1). Taxonomy (GTDB): domain Bacteria; phylum Actinomycetota; class Coriobacteriia; order Coriobacteriales; family Atopobiaceae; genus Granulimonas. The sequence continues at coordinate 6,719 of CBCSOI010000024.1, forward strand.
CAGGCGCAGCGCAGGGGGCACCCCTTGAGGAACACCACCGTGCGGATGCCGGGCCCGTCGTCGAGGCTGAACTTCTGGATGTTGAAGACCGGTGCCGTCATCGCCATGGTTGCTCCACAATCTCTTTCGTTCGTAAGTCTTTCTTGTTTCGTAAGCGAGCTTAAGCTATGCTCTCAATCGTAGCAAGCATCAAACGGCTTTCAGGCGCATCCACAGGAGGAACCCATGACGTCCCAGCGGCAGTCCCTGCTCGACCACTTCGGAAAGCTCACGCCCCGCATGCAGCACTTCCGCGAGGCCGTGCTCGACGAGCGCCCCTACGTCGACGGCGAGCGCGCCGTCCTTTGCACGGAGTCCTACGAGCGCTCCAAGGCCCAGCCGCCCGTGATGCGCCGCGCCCTCATGCTCTCCCACATCCTCGACCACATGACGGTCTACATCGAACCCGAGACCCTCATCTGCGGCAACCAAGCCACCAAGAATTGCAACGCCCCAGTCTTCCCCGAGTACACCCTCGGCTTCGTGCTCGACGAGCTCGACCTCTTCGAGAAGCGCGACGGCGACGTCTTCTACATCACGGAGGAGACCAAGGAGCAGATCCGCTCCATCGCCCCGTTCTGGGAGGACAACAACCTGCGCGCCCGCGGCGAGGCGCTCCTGCCCGAGGAGGTCTCCGTCTTCATGGAGACCGGGCTCTTCGGCATGGAGGGCAAGCTCAACGCCGGCGACGCCCACTTGGCCGTGAACCACCGCCGCGTGCTGGCCGAGGGCCTGCGCGGCTACGAGGAGCGCGCCCGTAAGCTGAGCGCGGAGCTCGACCTCACCGACCCCGCCTCCATCGACAAGCGCGTCTTCTACAACGCCGTCCTCGAGGTCGTCGATGCCGTGCGCCGCTTCGCCGGCCGCTATGCCGAGCTCGCCCGCACCCAGGCCGCCGCCGAGACCGACCCCGGGCGCGCCGCCGAGCTCGTCGCCATGGCCGAGGCCTGCGAGCGCGTGCCCTACGAGCCCGCCCGCACCTTCCGCGAGGCCGTCCAGGCCGTGTGGTTCCTGCAGGTGATCCTGCAGATCGAGTCCAACGGCCACTCCCTGTCCTACGGCCGCCTGGACCAGTACCTGCTGCCCTTCTACGAGGCCGACCTCGCCGCCGGGCGCATCACCGAGGACGAGGCCCTCGAGCTCCTCACGAACCTCTGGATCAAGAGCCTCACCGTCAACAAGGTGCGCAGCCAGGCCCACACGCTCTCCTCGGCCGGCTCCCCCATGTACCAGAACGTCACCATCGGCGGCCAGCGCCTGCAGGACGGCGAGCCGGTCGACGCCGTGAACCCGCTCTCCTGGCTGGTGCTGCGCTCCGTGGCCCAGACCCGCCTCACCCAGCCCAACCTCACCGTGCGCTACCACGCGGGCATCGACCCCGCCTTCCTCGACGAGTGCGTGGAGGTCATGCGCCTGGGCTTCGGCATGCCGGCCATGAACAACGACGAGGTCATCATCCCCAGCTTCATCGACTGGGGCGTGGCACGCGAGGACGCCTACGACTACTCCGCCATCGGCTGCGTGGAGACCGCCGTGCCCGGCAAGTGGGGCTACCGCTGCACCGGCATGAGCTACCTCAACTTCCCGCGCCTGCTCCTGTGCTGCATGAACGGCGGCGTGGACCTCACCACCGGCCGCCGCTTCACCGAGGACCACGGCCGCTTCACCGAGATGACCAGCTACGACGAGCTCCTCGACGCCTGGGACAAGACCATCCGCGAGATGTGCCGCTACTCCGTGATCGTGGAGAACGCCATCGACCTGGCCAGCGAGCGCGACGTCCCCGACGTGCTGTGCAGCGCCCTCACCGACGACTGCATCGGCCGTGGCAAGACCATCAAGGAGGGCGGCGCCGTCTACGACTTCATCAGCGGCCTGCAGGTGGGCATCGCCAACATGGCCGACTCGCTGGCGGCCATGAAGAAGCTGGTGTTCGAGGAGCGCCGCATCACCCCGCAGCAGCTCTGGGACGCCATCCTCGACGATTTCCAGAGCCCTGAGAACCAGCGTATCCAGCACATGCTGCAGGACGACGCCCCCAAGTACGGCAACGACGACGACTACGTGGACCGCCTGGTGGTGGAGGCCTACGACTCCTACATCGACGAGGTGGCCAAGTACCCGAGCACCCGCCACAACCGCGGGCCCATCGGCGGCATCCGCTACGCCGGCACGAGCTCCATCTCGGCCAACGTGGGCCAGGGCATGGGCACCATGGCCACGCCCGACGGCCGCAACGCCCGCGAGCCGCTCGCCGAGGGCTGCAGCCCGGCCCACAACCGCGACCTCCACGGCCCCACCGCCGTGTTCAAGTCCATCACCAAGCTGCCCACCGAGAAGATCACCGGCGGCGTGCTGCTCAACCAGAAGGTGAACCCGTCCACCCTGGAGAAGCCCGAGAACAAGATCAAGCTCGAGTCCATGCTCAGGGCCTACTTCAACAGGCTCCACGGCTACCACGTGCAGTTCAACGTGGTGTCCCGCGAGACCCTGCTGGACGCCCAGGAGCACCCCGAGAACCACCGCGACCTCATCGTGCGCGTGGCCGGCTACTCCGCGTTCTTCAACGTGCTGTCCCGCGCCACCCAGGACGACATCATCGCCCGCACCGAACAGACGCTCTAGGCGGCTGGGCGGGCCGGCGGACGGACGGCGGCGCGGGTGCCGGCTTGGCCGCGGCCCCAGCCCGAGCACCGCAAAACGCCCCGCCCCCCGCCCGTCTGGAGCACAAGACGCGCTCCGGCGGGCGGGGGGCGCGAGGCGGGGCGGGACGTCCGTCTCCCTGCAAAAGCCCTCGACGGGCGGGGCGGCGGCGCGGTGGGCAGCCCCCGACGGGCGGCGGGTTGCGGCGGGCTGCGGCAGAGTCGCGGCGAGCGGCCCCCGACGGGCGGCGGGTTGCGGCGGGTTGCGGCAGAGTCGCGGCGAGCGGCCCTCGATGCGCGGCGGCCCGGCGAAGGCGTCCGAATGCGCGGGAAATACTCGTCGAGCCCTTCCCAATGCGCGAAAAGAACCGGACATCGCTCATCCGTCGCCCTTGGCTGCACTTGGGTCGCGCATCGACGCCTCTTGGCCGTAGAGTCGCGCACCCGAGACCTTTCGCTGCAATCCGGCCGCGCACCCAGGCCCCTTCACCGGGGAGCCGCCTGGGACCAGCGCATTGGACGGCCTCTGCCGTGAGAAATCGCACACCGGACGCCCTTCGCCGGGGAGCCGCTGGGACCCGCGCCCCGGACGGCCTTCTCCGCAGAGGCCACACGCCGGACGCCCTTCTCCGCGCGACGCCCCGTGCCCCCAGGGCCTTCTCCACCGAGGCCCGCGGTTCCCGCAACGGCCCCTCCCCATCGATTGCCACCGTCCGCAGCAACCCAACAACACGCAGCATAATTCCGACTGATAACTGACCTCAACTCGACATATTTTTGACTGTATATGTCAGATACTTAACTTAAATTACCGGATTGTAACGACCTCGGCCCCTCCGCTCCAAAGGCCCGGAACCCTTGATAGGCTCCGGCCATGGCGTTGGTTCTGGCTGGCATAAGCGCGCGCAACGTGTACCTTTCGCACGCGACCCTCACCCCGGTGCACTCGGAGGAGGAGTGTGCCCAGATCCTCTCCGCCTCCCTCCCCACCCTCCGGGCGGTCCGCGCCTTGGAGGGCAAGCCGCGCTACCGGGACTGCCTTGCCATGACGTCGGCACTCCTCGGCGTACCCGAGCAAGACATCCCCGTGGAGGTGCTGGTCCCGTCCGCGGCCGCACGGCGACGGCGGCCGGGGCTGCGCTGCCCCGTGTGGTCGGGCCCGCTGTTTCCCGGGGCCATCTGCCGCGTGCGCACCGGGCCCGGCGAGGAGCCCATCCACGTGGTCTCCCCCGCCCTCCACTTCCTGCTGCGCTACCGTGAGCTCGACGCGACCCAGGCGCTGCTCCTGGCCCTTCAGCTCTGCGGCACCTACGAGCTGCGCGCCGACCTCGACTGCGGCTTTGGGACAAGGGCCCAGCAGACCCACGGCGACGCCCTCCGGCAGGCGGTTCACAGCCTCGCCCCGGGGGCGCCGGGGGCGGATGTCGCACGCAGCGCCGCCGACCGGGTCATCGACGGGTCGGCGTCGCCCCGGGAGTCGGGGTTCGCCGCCTTTGCCGTGATGCCGCGGCGCTCCGGGGGCGCCGGACTCCCCAGCCCGCTGCTCAACCACCGCGTGGAGCTCACGCCGCGCGCCCGGGTCCACCTCCCCGAGAACCAGGCCATTCGCTACGACTTCTACTGGCCCGAGAAGCGCCTCGCCTGCGAGTACGACTCGAGCTGGTGGCACGACGACCCTCGACGCCGCGGAAGCGACGACCAGCGACGCCTGGCCGCGCGGGCCCTGGGAGACGACCTCGTCGGCATGGCCAGGGAGACCCTATCCATCCCATCCATGACCGACATGCTCGTCGACGACCTCGCCCTCATCCTGCGCGGCCGGAGGCCCGACCCGCTCTCGCCGCCGTCGGCCCGGCGCCGCAGCTCCCTCCATGGGACCTGCTTCGGCCGCCACCGATGGTGGTGATCGCCGGGGAGGGAGGGTGCGCGGCTCCCCGCGGAGGAGGGCCACGGGTGTGCGACGGGCCGGCAAAGGGCGTCCGATGCGTGGTTCCTGCGGAGGAGGGCCTTGAGTGCGCGGCGCCGCGGCGAAGGGCACCCGGTGCGCGAATCCCTGCGGCGAAGGGTGTCCAGTGTGCGACGCCCCGGCGAAAGGCGTCCAGTGCGCGGCCGGACCACGGCGAAAGGCCTCGAGTGGGCGATCTGGGCCTGATTCCGCTCATCCGCGCCCGTTCGCTGCGATCCTGTCGCGCATTGAGCGGCATTCACCGGCCCGTCGCGCATCGGGTGGCTTTTGGCGTGATTATCCCGCGCACTCGAGCGCCTTTGCCGCACATCCGCGCACCGAGAGCCGTCTGCCGACTGGCGGATGCGCTCCCGCCGCACATCCGCGCACCCGAGCGCCTTTGCCGCCGGTCAGCGGGCGCCGCCGCAGGCCACCAGCCGCCACAAGCCTGCCAAGGCCCGCCGCCGCAGGGCCGCCACTGGCCGCACGCCCACCGGCAGCTCGCCACACGCCGCCGGCCGCCACAAGCCCGCCGCCGGCCGCCACCGGCCGCACGCCGCCGCCCGCCACCCCCTACATCGCGGCGAAGCCCAGGAAGTTGGCCACCGTGATGCCCATGATGACCACGAGGAGGCCGATGAAGAGACGGTCCACCGTGGTGTCGGACAGCCGCGTGTTGATAGTGCGGCCGCCCGCGGCACCGGCGATGCCGAAGGCGACCATGCCCACGAGGAGCACCGGGTCGATGCCGGAGAGGTCCTGGGTGACAAGCGCCATGA
>CBCSOI010000025.1:0-12013 GCA_965141595.1 uncultured Atopobiaceae bacterium
CGTCCGCGCCGCCGACGAGCCCAAGCCCACGGCCGCCGAGGGCGTGGCGGCCCTGGACGCCCTGGGCCTCCGGGTCATGCTCCTCTCGGGCGACGGCCGCGCCGCCGCCGAGGGTGTGGCCTCGCTCGTGGGCATCGGGCCCGAGAACGTGGTCGCCGAGGTGCTCCCCGGCGACAAGGCCGAGGTCGTCGAGGGCCTCCGTGCCTCCGGTGAGAGGGTCTGCATGGTGGGTGACGGCATCAACGACACGCCGGCCCTCGCCACGGCCGACATCGGCATCGCCATGGGTGCCGGCTCCGACGCCGCCCTCGAGGTGGGCCAGGTGGTCCTCATGCACGACGACGTGCGCGACGTCGCCCGGGCCGTCTCGCTCTCCCGCGCCACGATGCGCAAGATCCGCCAGAACTTCGCGTGGGCCCTGGGCTACAACTGTCTGCTCATCCCGCTGGCGTGCCTGGGCATCATCGCCCCGGAGGTCTCCGGCGCGGCCATGGCCCTCTCGAGCGTGTCGGTGGGGTCCAACTCGCTGCTGCTGAAGCGCTGGCGCGGCTGACCCGCCGTCACTTTGGCCGGGCTCCTCGGCTGTCACATGGGCCTTCGCGCGCTCAGTGCATGGGCTCGCGCCCTCGGTGCGGAATCGCGGGCCTTCGGTGCGTGGAAACCCGCACATCGAAGGCCCGAATCTTGAAAAAGGTGCTCACTGAGGGCCCGAGACCGTGCACCGAAGCCCCGAACCCGCACATGCCACCGTCCCCGCTGTCATGCCCCGCCGGTCGCGGTGGGCCGGCGCCCTGGGGTAGACTCCGAGCGTGACACCGACGCTTCCGGAGGCCCCATGGACAAGCCCGATCTCGACGAGGCGCGCGACCGCGCCCAGGCGCTGCGCGCCAAGCTCGACTACAACGCCTATCGCTACTACGCCCTCGACGACCCCGAGATATCGGACGCCGAGTTCGACCGCCTGCTCGGCGAGCTCCAGGACATCGAGGCGCGCCACCCCGAGCTCGTGGTGCCCGAGAGCTACACCCAGCGGGTGGGCGGCTACGTGAGCCCGCAGTTCGCGTCGGTCGCCCACGCCCAGCGCATGTACTCCATCGACGACGCCATGACCATCGAGGAGCTCGACCGCTGGCTCGCCCGCACCGACGAGGCCCTGGGCGCCACGCCGGAGAGACCCGTGGCCTACACCTGCGAGCTCAAGATCGACGGCCTCGGCGTGGCCGCCACCTACCGCGACGGCCGGTTCGTGCGCGCCGCCACCCGCGGCGACGGCTCGGTGGGCGAGGACGTCACCCTCAACGTGCGCACCATCGGCGACGTCCCCGCCCGCTTGGCCGACGCCGGCCTCGCCGGGCTGCCCCACGGCGGCGCCGGGGAGGCCGTGGAGGTGCGCGGCGAGGTCTACATGGCCAAGAGCGCCTTCGCCCGCCTCAACGAGGAGCGCGACCTCGCCGGCAAGCCCGTCTTCGCCAACCCGCGCAACGCCGCCGCCGGGTCGCTGCGCCAGAAGGACCCCCGCGTCACGGCGTCGCGCGACCTCGCCACGTTCATCTACGCCGTGGCCGACCCCGCCATGGTGCAGGTGAGCACCCAGGCCCAGTTCCTCGACTGGCTCCGCTCCTGCGGCTTCTCCGTCAACCCCCACGCCGAGCGCTGCGAGAGCGCGGCGGCCGTGCACGAGTACTGCGCCCAGGCCCTGTCCAACCGCAACGGCCTCGACTACGACATCGACGGCGTGGTGGTGAAGGTGGACTCCTTCGCCCAGCAGCAGGCCCTCGGCTTCACCTCCCGTGCCCCGCGCTGGGCCATCGCGTTCAAGTTCCCGCCTGAGGAGAAGGAGACGGTCCTCCGCGAGATCCGTGTGCAGGTGGGCCGCACGGGCTTCCTCACCCCCGTGGCAGAGTTCGACCCGGTGACCGTGGCCGGCTCCACCATCGCCCGGGCCACGCTCCACAACATGGACGAGGTGCGCCGCCGCAACGTGCGCGTGGGCGACACCATCGTGGTCCACAAGGCCGGCGACGTCATCCCCGCCGTCGTGGGGCCGGTCCTCTCCAAGCGCCCGGCCGACTCCGTGCCCTTCGAGATGCCCGCCACCTGCCCCTCCTGCGGCAGCCCCGTGGTGCACGAGGAGGGCGAGGTGGCCTACCGCTGCATCTCCATCGACTGCCCCGCGCAGTCCCTGGAGCGCCTCGAGCACTGGCAGTCGCGCAAGGCCATGGACATCGACGGCATGGGCCCCGAGATGATCGGCCGCCTCGTGGACGCCGGCCTCCTGCGCGACGTCGCGGACATCTACTCCCTCACGGTGGGGCAGGTGGCCGCCCTGCCCACGGGCCGCACCTACAGGACGCGCGCCAAGGGCCACGACGTGGGCGACCCCATCCCCACGGGCCGGCGCACCGCCGAGAAGCTCGTGGCCCAGATCGAGGCCTCCAAGTCCCGACCGCTCTCCCGGGTGCTGTTCGGCCTGGGCATCGTGCACGTGGGCTCCTCGGTGGCCGACGCGCTCGCGACCGCCTTCCCCTCCGTCGAGCTGCTGCGCGCCGCCACCGAGGAGGAGCTCGCCCAGGTGGACGGCGTGGGCCCGGTCGTCGCCTCCAGCGTGGCCGAGTTCTTCTCCATCCCCGAGAACCTCGAGGTGCTCGCCCGCCTCGGTGCGGCAGGCGTCACCATGGCCGACGAAGCCCCCACGGCCCCGGAGCGCCCCCAGACCCTGGCAGGCCTCACCTTCGTGCTTACGGGCAGCCTGCAGGGCATGACGCGCGACGAGGCCGGCGCCGCCCTCAAGGCCCTCGGTGCCAAGGTGTCGGGCAGCGTCTCCAAGCGCACGAGCTACGTTGTGGCCGGTGAGGCCGCTGGCACCAAGCTCGCCAAGGCCGAGTCGCTCGGCGTGCCGGTGCTCGACCAGGCCGCCTTGGAGCGCGTCCTCGAGACGGGTGAGCCCCCGGCGCCCGCCGACCCCGCGTGACCGCCGCTCCCCGTGCGTGTCGGCCGGGGCGGACGGTGAAAACCCTGTAGAGTCCCCCGAATGTCGTCGGGGGTTCCTCGGGTTCGCGGGTATCCGGGTCTTCGGTACCCACCCGCGATCCCAAGGAGGAAGCCCATGGCAGACAACGACACCCGCACCGCAGCCCCCGTCGACGACGCGCACCGCGTTCGCATCGTCAAGGTCCTCGGCCGCATAGCCTCGGTCCTCTCGGTGCTCATGTACGTCTCGTACATCCCGCAGATCGCCAACAACCTGGCCGGCAACTACGGCTCGCCGGTGCAGCCCCTCGTGGCCATGGTCAACTGCGTGGTCTGGACCGCCTACGGCCTGCTCGAGAAGCCCCGCGACATGCCCATCGTGGTGGCCAACGTCCCCGGCATCGTGCTCGGCTGCATCACGTTCCTCACCGCCCTCCACTGACGGCGCCCCGCCTTCAGGGCTTTTTCGTCTCGTTGACGGTCCTTCGAAAGACGTCAACGGCAGAGCCGGTAGACTTGGGAAAAACCCTGAAGGAGAGGAGCCCCATGGCCGGAGATCCCAAGGCCGCCGACGCGCGGACGGTACGCGTCATCGAGGTGAAGGAGTCGGCCTTCGCGGCCAACGACCGCAAGGCGGACGACCTGCGCCGGGACCTGCGCGAGCGCGGCACGTTCCTGCTCAACGTCATGAGCAGCCCCGGATCGGGCAAGACCACGCTGCTCACCCGCACGGCCGAGCGGCTCCGCGACCGCCTGTCCATGGGCGTCATGGAGGCCGACATCGACTCCGACGTCGACGCCCTGACCATGGCCGCGGCCGGCGTCACGGCCGTGCAGCTCCACACCGGCGGCATGTGCCACCTCGACGCGGCCATGACGTCCCAGGGCCTCGCCGAGCTCGAGGCCGCGGCCGTCGAGCAGGGCACCGCCCCGCTCGACCTCGCCATCCTCGAGAACGTGGGCAACCTCGTGTGCCCGGCGGAGTTCGACACCGGGGCCTCGGCCTCGGCGGCCCTGGTCTCCGTGCCCGAGGGCGACGACAAGCCCCTCAAGTACCCCCTCATGTTCGAGGTGGTGGACGTCGTGGTCGTCAACAAGGTGGACGCCTGCGAGCTCTTCGACTTCGACATCGACCGCTTCCGCGAGAACGTGCGCCTGAGGAACCCCGATGCCGAGGTCATCTGCCTCTCGGCCAAGACCGGCGAGGGCGTGGACGCCTGGGTGGGCTGGCTCGAGGGGGCCGTGGCCGCCTGGAAGGGGGTCTCCCATGCCTAACGCCGCCCGCCGCGCCGCGGACGAGGCCGTGGCCCGGCGCCGAGCCGCCGGCCTCACGGTGGAGGGCGACTACGTGCCCCCCGAGGCCTCGGACCCCTCCGTCGCCGTCCGCAAGCCGGTGCTGGACCTCGCCCAGATGGTCACGGACCGCATCGGTCACAAGGTCACCCCGGCCGACCCCGAGTACTACGGCCTAGCCGCCTGCATCACCGACCCCATGGCCGAGGTCGCCCTCAAGATGGGCGTGCGCAAGCCCAAGACGCTCGCCCAGCTGGCCGAGCTCTGTTCCATGGACCCCGCCGAGCTCGAGCCGCTCCTCCACGACATGGGCTACGTCGGCCTCATCGAGTGGAACCGCGAGAACGAGGACGGCCGCAACCCCGCAGGCGAGCTCCGCTACGTGCTGCCGCCCTTCGTGCCGGGCTCGGCCGAGTTCTTCAACATGCGCCAGTCGCAGATCGACGAGCACCCTCAGGTGGCCAAGATGTTCGAGCGCATGACCCAGCTCCCCCTGGAGCGGGTCACGGCCATGGTGCCCCCGGGCGGCGCCGGCATCGGCATGCACGTCATCCCCGTGGAGCGGGCCATCCCCATGGAGAACGAGTCCGCCTCCGTGGAGCACATCGCACACTGGCTCGACAAGTACGACGGCAAGTACGCCGCGAGCCCCTGCAGCTGCCGCATGAGCCGCGAGAAGCTGGGGGAGGGGTCGGCCGACGACCCCGAGGACTGGTGCATCGGCGTGGGCGACATGGCCGACTACCTCGTGGACACCCAGCGCGGCCGCTACATCGACCGCGAGGAGGTGCTCGCCATCCTGGCCCACGCCGAGGAGAACGGCTTCGTGCACCAGATCACCAACATCGACGGCGAGCACAAGATCTTCGCCATCTGCAACTGCAACGTGAACATCTGCAACGCCCTGCGCACGAGCCAGCTGTTCAACACGCCCAACATGAGCCGCTCGGCCTACACCGCCGAGGTCGACCGCGAGTCGTGCGTGGCCTGCGGTCGCTGCGTCGAGGTCTGCCCGGCAGGCGCCGTGTCCCTCGGCCAGAAGCTGTGCTCCGCCAAGGCCGGCGGCGCGGTGCCCGCCTACCCCGTGCGCGAGCTACCCGACGCCACGCCCTGGGGCTCCGACCGCTGGAGCCCGAACTACCGGGACGACAACCGCCGCGAGACCTACGACTCCGGCACGGCCCCCTGCAAGACAGCGTGCCCCGCCCACGTGGCCGTGCAGGGCTACCTCAAGCTCGCCGCCCAGGGCCGCTACCGCGACGCCCTGGCCCTCATCAAGCGTGAGAACCCCCTGCCCGCCGTGTGCGGCCGCATCTGCAACCGCCGCTGCGAGGACGCCTGCACCCGCGGGCGCGTCGACGCCGCCGTGGCCATCGACGAGGTCAAGAAGTTCGTGGCCGCCGCCGACCTCGACCCGGCGACGCGCTATGTGCCGCCGAGGGTGGCGCCGTCCAACCGCGGCGGCTTCCCCCAGAGGATCGCCATCGTGGGCGCCGGGCCCGCCGGCCTCTCATGCGCCTACTACCTGGCCGAGAAGGGCTACGCCCCCACGGTCTTCGACCGCAACCCGCGGCCCGGCGGCATGCTCTCCTTCGGCATCCCGTCCTTCAAGCTCGAGCAGGACGTCATCGACGCCGAGATCGACGTCATGGCCCAGATGGGCGTGGAGTTCAGGCTCGGCGTCGACGTGGGTTCCGACGTGACGCTCGACGAGCTCCGTGAGCAGGGCTACGACGCCTTCTACCTGGCCGTCGGCTGCCAGGGATCCCGCTCCGCCGGCATCCCCGGCGAGGACGCCGGGCGCGTCTCGTCGGCCGTGGACTTCCTGCACCGGGCCGCCGAGGGCGGGCTCGACGGCGCCTCCCTCGGTCGAACGGTAGTGGTGGGCGGTGGCAACGTGGCCGTGGACGTGGCCCGCACCGCCGCCCGGGCCGGCGCCTCCTCCGTGGAGATGCGCTGCCTGGAGCGGCGCGACGAGATGCCCGCCAGCGACGAGGAGGTCGAGGAGGCCGCCGAGGACGGCGTGGCGCTCTCCTGTGGCTGGGGCCCGGCCGAGGTGCGCGTCGGCGACGACGGCTCGGTCTCCTCCGTGGTGTTCAAGCGCTGCGTGCGAGTGACCGACGACGAGGGCCGCTTCTCGCCGGTCTATGACGAGGCCGATACCCAGGAGGTGCCCTGCGACACCCTCGTCCTTTCCATCGGGCAGGCCGTGGAGTGGGGCGCGCTCCTCGAGGGCAGTGCCGTGGAACTCGGCCGCGGCGGGTCGCCGGTGGTGGACCCCGTGACCTACCAGACGGCCGAGCCCGACGTCTTCTGCGGCGGCGACGTGGTCACCGGCCCGCGCTTCGCCATCGACGCCATCGCCCAGGGCCACGAGGCGGCCGTGTCCATCCACCGCTACGTGCATCCCGGCTCCAGCCTCACCGTGGGTCGCAACCCCCGGTTCTACGTGGAGCTCGACAAGGACGACGCCGTGCTGCCCAGCTACGACACCGCATCGCGCCAGCGTCCCGTTCGGCGGGCCGGCCAAGGCGGCCCGTTCCGCGAGTACGCGGGGACGCTCACCGAGGAGCAGGTGCGCACGGAGACCGCCCGCTGCCTGTCCTGCGGCGCGAGCTGGGTGGACCCCAACCAGTGCATCGGCTGCGGCCTCTGCACCACCCGCTGCGAGTTCGACGCCATCCACCTGGTTCGCGACCACCCCGAGGCCAGCACCATGGTGCGCTCCGAGGACAAGCTCAAGGCCATCGGCCCCTACGCCCTCAAGCGTGCCGCCAAGATAGCCGTGCGCAAGATCAGACGGGAGGTGTAGGCGCGGTGCACGAGCTGGGCATCGTGTTCTACATCGCCGACGAGGTCAAGGACGTCGCCCTGGCCAACGGGGCGACGTCGGTGGCCTCGGTCACCGTGGAGCTGGGGGAGGTCTCGGGCGTGGTCCCGCGGCTCCTTGCGGACGCCTGGCGCTGGTGCGCCGACCGCGAGGACCTGCTCCGCGACTGCGAGCTCGTCATGGAGGAGGAACCCGCCGTGACGCTCTGCGAGGACTGCGGCACCCGCTACGGCACGGTGGCCCACGGCCGCACGTGCCCCGCCTGCGGCAGCCTGCGCACCCACCTGGAGCAGGGGTCCGGCGTGGTGATCCGCGAGATAGCCGTCACCTGACCGGCGCCCGCCCTCCCCGCGCCCCACCGCCTCTCCTGCATCTGAACGCGATTGAGGGCGACTTCCGACGTGAACCCGCGCCGGAAGTCGCCCTCAATCGCGTTCAGGTGCCAGAAACCCGCCCTCAACGGCGTTCAGGTGCGGGGAGGGTCGCCCTCAGCGGCGTTCAGGTGCGGAGGGGAGGAGGGGGTTGGCGCCCTGCCGGGCCCCTCTGTTTCGCGCCCTTTTCCATCTCGTAAGCCCTGGGGACACGAAACAGGGGCCACACACTGCCGCCGTAGGGTACGAGAGACCCGGACAAGTCCCCGGCCCCTAGGGAGCGAGCATGACCCAACCGCAACCCGGCCCAACCCTCTGGCGCCCCGAGTTCGAGCACGACGCCTGCGGCATCGGCGCCCTCGCCCACATCAAGGGCAAGCGCAGCCACCAGATGGTCGACGACGCCCTCTCGGTCCTCGTCAACCTCGAGCACCGCGGCGGCGTTGGCCTCGAGCGCACCACCGGCGACGGCGCCGGCATCCTGCTGCAGGTGCCCCACCGGTTCTTCCGCAAGGAGGCCCAGAAGGAGGGCTGCCTGCTCCCAGACGAGGGCGACTACGGCGTGGCCATGCTCTTCCTGCCCCAGGACGGGTTCGGCGTGACCGCGGCCCGCCGCACCTTCGAGGAGGGCTGCGCCGCCGCGGGGCTGCCGCTGCTGTTCTGGCGCGAGGTCCCCGTGGACCCCCACGACCTCGGCGAGGCCGCCCGCGACACCATGCCCTCCATCTGGCAGGCCTTCATCGGCCGCCCGGACTCCGTGGCCGCCGGCGACGACTTCGAGCGCGCCCTCTACGTGTGCCGCCGCACCATCGAGAAGTCCGCCGAGGCCTCGAGCGCCCTCGACGGCCGTATCTTCTACGTCTGCTCCATGAGCGCGCGCACGGTGGTCTACAAGGGCATGCTGCTCGCCACCCAGATGCGCCGCTTCTTCCTCGACCTCAACGACGCCGCCGTGGAGAGCGCCCTCTGCCTCGTGCACTCCCGTTACTCCACCAACACCACGCCCAGCTGGGAGCGCGCGCACCCCAACCGCTACATCATCCACAACGGCGAGATCAACACCCTCAAGGGCAACGTCTGCGCCCTGCGCGCCCGCGAGCCCGAGTTCTACTCCCCGGTGTTGGGCCCCGAGCTCGAGAAGGTCCTGCCGGTCATCAACCGCGAGGGCTCGGACTCCGCCATCCTCGACAACGTGCTCGAGTTCCTCGTCATGAACGGCCGCTCCATGAGCCGCGCCGCCTCCCTGCTCATGCCCGAGCCCTGGGACCACAACGACCACCTCGACCGCGAGCGCCGCGCCTTCGACCGCTACCAGTCCATGCTCATGGAGCCCTGGGACGGCCCTGCGGCCATCGCCTACACCGACGGCCGCACCCTCGGCGCCTCCCTCGACCGCAACGGCCTGCGCCCTGCCCGCTACTACGTGACCCACGACGACCGGCTGCTGCTCTCCAGCGAGGTGGGCACCCTGGACGTTGACCCGGCCGACATTCTCGTGGCCGGGTCGCTCGGCCCCGGCGAGATGCTCAAGGTCGACCCGGCGGAGGGCCGCATCGTCTGGAACGACGAGCTCCGCCGCGACCTCGCCAGCACCAAGCCCTTCGCCGACTGGATCGCCGAGGAGACCCTTGCCGTGGAGGACCTCGAGGACCCGGGCGACGCCGACCGGGAGCCCTTCGGCGGGCGCCCCTTCGCCTGGTCCATGGCGGCCTTCGGCCACTCGTGGGACGACGTCGCCGAGGTGCTGCGCCCCATGGCCGAGAAGGGCTCCGTGCCCCTGGCCTCCATGGGCTTCGACACGCCGCTCGCCTGCCTCTCGGCGAGGCCCCGTCCGTTCTTTGACTACTTCTACCAGCTGTTCGCCCAGGTGACCAACCCGCCCATCGACGCCCTGCGCGAGTCCATGGTCACGAGCAGCGTGCTCTACCTCGGCAACCACGGCAACATCCTCGAGGACGCCCGCGACAACTGCCGCCTCGTGGCCCTCGACGGCCCCATCCTGTCCGACGACGCCTTCCGACGCATCGCCGCCCTCGACCGCACCGGCTTCCACGCCCGCACCTTCGTGTGCGCCTTCGACCCGGCCGCCGGCCCCGACGCCCTCGAGGCCTCGCTGGACGCCCTCTGCGACGAGGTCGAGCAGGCCGTGGCCGCCGGCACCAACGTCGTGGTGCTCACCGACGACTGCGACCCCGCGCTGGTCCCTGTGCCGTCGCTGCTCTCCCTGGGCGCTGTCCACGACCGCCTCATGGCCCGCGGCCTGCGTATGGAGGCCGACATCGTCGTGGACACCGGCGACGCCGTCTGCGCCCACGACTTCGCGGCCCTCGTGGGCTTCTCGGCGTCCGGCGTGCACCCCCGCGGCGCCCACGACGCCTTGGCCTGCGCCGTCGCGTCCGGTACGGTCACGGTGGGCCTCGGCGAGGCCTTGGCCAACTACGACCGCGCCGTCACCTCGGGCATCGTCTCCATCATGTCCAAGATGGGCATCTCGACTATGCAGGGCTACCACGCCGCCCAGATCTTCGAGGCCGTGGGCCTCGCCGAGGAGGTCGTGGACCGCTGCTTCTCCGGCGTGCCGTCGCGCGTGGGCGGCCTTGGCTTCGCCGACATCCAGCGCGAGCTCGAGGAGCGCCGCGCCGGGGCCGACGCCCTGGCCCTCTCGCCGGCCCCCGACCAGCTGCCCAGCTCCGGCGCCACCAAGTGGCGCCCCGACAACGGCGTGTGGAAGGGCGAGGAGCACCTCATCGACCCCGAGACCGTCTACCTCCTGCAGCGCGCCTGCCGCGAGGGCGACGCCGGCCTCTGGGACGCCTACGTGGCCCACGTGCACCGCCCCGGCCGCCCCATGATGCTGCGCGACCTCCTCGAGTGCGTGCCGCTCCCCTCCGGACCCGTGCCGCTCGACGAGGTGGAGCCCGCCTCCTCCATCGTCTGCCGCTTCAACACCGGCGCCATGAGCTACGGCTCCATCTCCAAGGAGGCCCACGAGTGCCTGGCCGTGGCCATGAACCGGCTGGGCGGCCGCTCCAACACCGGCGAGGGCGGCGAGGACCCGGCCCGCGAGGCGCCGCTGGCCCCCGGCTCCATCGCCGGCTGGAGGCCGGGCGACTCCGCCAAGAGCGCCATCAAGCAGGTGGCCTCGGGCCGCTTCGGCGTCACGAGCCGCTACCTCGGCAGCGCCACCGAGATCCAGATCAAGATGGCCCAGGGCGCCAAGCCCGGCGAGGGCGGTCACCTGCCCGGCAAGAAGGTCTACCCCTGGATCGCCGAGGTACGCCGCTCCACCCCCGGCGTGGGCCTCATCAGCCCGCCGCCGCACCACGACATCTACTCCATCGAGGACCTCGCGGAGCTCATCTACGACCTCAAGAACGCCAGTCCCGGCGCCCGCGTGTCGGTGAAGCTCGTGGCCGAGGCCGGCGTGGGCACCATCGCCACCGGCGTCGCCAAGGGCGGTGCCGACAAGATCCTCATCTCCGGCTCCAACGGGGGCACCGGCGCCGCGCCCCGCGACTCCATCTACCATGCCGGCCTGCCCCTGGAGCTGGGCCTCGCCGAGGCCCAGCAGACGCTGCTCCAGAACGGCCTGCGCTCCCGCGTGGTCATGGAGGCGGACGGCAAGCTCATGAGCGGCCGCGACGTGGCCGTGGCGGCGCTCCTCGGCGCCGAGGAGTTCGGCTTCGCCACCATGCCCCTCGTGGCCATGGGCTGCCTTATGCAGCGCGACTGCCAGCAGGACACCTGCCCGGCCGGCATCTGCACCCAGAACACGTGCCTGCGACGCCAGTTCACCGCCACGCCCGACGACGTGGTCAACTTCATGACCTTCATGGCCGAGGACCTCCGCCGCGAGATGGCGGCCCTGGGCTTCCGCACCGTCGACGAGATGGTGGGCCACCCGGAGTGCCTGCGCCAGAAGGCGGGGGAGGGCCCGTGGAAGGCCCGCACCCTCGACCTCTCGGCCCTGCTCGCCTCGGGCACCAACCTCTACGGCACCTCGATCCCGGGCGCCTCGGGCACGCGGTTCCTCGAGGAGATGCGCTTCGACATGGCGCTCGAGAGGACCCTCGACGCCACGCTCTTCATCCCGTACACGGCCAACGCCCGCGAGCACCTGCTGCCCATCGAGTTCACGGCCGAC
This sequence comes from uncultured Atopobiaceae bacterium, assembly GCA_965141595.1. Classification (GTDB taxonomy): domain Bacteria; phylum Actinomycetota; class Coriobacteriia; order Coriobacteriales; family Atopobiaceae; genus Granulimonas. The sequence continues at coordinate 11,609 of CBCSOI010000025.1, forward strand.
CTCGCCAACGTCAACCGCTGCGTGGGAACCATGCTCGGCGCCGCGGTGACGGCCCAGCACCCCGAGGGGCTGCCCGACGACACGATCCGCATCCGGTGCCAGGGCTCCGGCGGCCAGTCGTTCGGTGCGTTCCTGCCGGCGGGCGTCTCGCTCGACATCTCGGGCGACGCCAACGACTACGTGGGCAAGGGCCTCTCCGGCGGCATCGTCTCGGTGCATCCGGGCGAGGGGGCCACGTACAAGTTCAACGAGAACACCGCCATCGGCAACGTGGCCTTCTACGGCGCCACGGCCGGCCGCGGGTTCGTCAACGGCCTCGCCGGCCAGCGCTTCGCCGTGCGCAACTCGGGTGCCACGGTGGTGGCGGAGGGCGTGGGCACCTGCGGCTGCGAGTACATGACCGGC
>CBCSOI010000026.1:0-11863 GCA_965141595.1 uncultured Atopobiaceae bacterium
TGAGCAAGGAGGACGGCAACTTCGACTTCATCATGGGCGACGACGTGGACTTCTACATGGACGAGGTGGTGGGGCAGCTCACCCGGTGGGGCCGCTGGTATACCGAGAAGGCCGGGCTCGACGGCTTCAGGATCGACGCCGTGAAGAGCATCGACTCCACGTTCTTCGGCCCATGGCTCGAGGAGATGGAACAGGTCGGGCGGCACCCCGTCTTCGCCGTCGGCGAGTTCTGGAGCGGCGACACCGGCGACCTCGAGGGCTACCTCGACGACAGCGGCGGCTGCATGCGGCTCTTCGACGTGCCGCTCCACTTCAAGCTGCAACAGGCCTCCCTGCAGCCCTCGAACTACGACATGCACCAGCTTTTCGACCGCACCATCACTCAAGGGCGCCCCGACCTCTCGTGCCCCTTCGTGGACAACCACGACACCCAGCCCGGCCAGGCCCTCGAGAGCTGGGTGGCCGACGGCTTCAAGACCCGCGCATACGCCACGGTCCTGCTGCGCGACGCCCAGGTCCCCTTCGTCTTCTACGGCGACCTCTGGGGCATCCCCCACGACGGCAAGGGCCCCGTCCCCTTCCTGCGCGAGATGGTGTGGGTCCGCTCGCACCTCCTGGGTGACGACGTCGTCGACATGAACGACGGCGACCACCAGAAGATGTGCTGGCTCGTCCGCGGGGAGCACCCGGTGTTCGTGATCTGGACCGGCGGGGACTGGAAGCAGAAGGACGTCGTCGAGCCGACGCTCGCCGGCACCGTCTTCGTGGATGTGTGCGACCCGTCGCACCGGGTCTCCGTCTCCGAAGACGGCAGGGCGAGCTTCACCTGTGGGCCCGACGGCACAGGCGTCTACATCGTCGAGGCCGACTACGAGAGGCTGAAGCGGGAGCTGTACTACTGAGGCCGCAAGGGGTGGCTGACGGCGCAGGCCCTGCAGGGCGGCGTCCGGTGCCGTTGGCCGGAGGGGGAGGGCCCACGATGTTTGGTGGTTTTCCCGACGTGGAGGTCCAAAAACCACCAAACATCTTAGAAGTACCAAACATCCCGGAATCCCGTCCGTCGAGGTGGGACAGAAGTGCCCGACCGATGGGACAGAAGTGTCCGGGTGATGGGACACTGGTGCCGGGAGGGGAGGGTGCCATGGACTCTGTGACCGCAGGCAACGTCGTCGCCGGACTCGCCGGGCGCGTCGCGGCCGGCGACGTGGACCTCGTGCCCATCCAGCAGGTGCTCGCCCGCGGTCTCGGGCACCCGGTGCACGTGGCGCCGGGCCTGGTCTACGTGGACTCCATCGGCGGTGCGGACGGCTGCCTCTGGGCCGAGGACGCAGGGGAGGCCGCGGCCGTCCTCTCCCGCTGCCCGCGCCCGGCCATGGTGGAGGTCGCCGGCCGTGCGGCCGCGGAGGCCGTGGCACGGGCGTTCCCCGGCAGTTCCGAGCCCCAGGAGCACCTCGTGTGCGCGTACCTCTCCGCCGCGCCGCCCCCGGTGACGAGCGCCCTCGAGATACGCCCCCTCACGCCGGGGCATGCCGACCTCGTGATCGCCCACTACTCCCATCCCGAGTACTTCTCCCGGGAAGAGGTGGTGCGCCGCCTGGCCGCCGGCACCATCGACGGCGGCTACCTCGACGGCGAGCTCGTCGGGTTCATCGGCATGCACGCCGAGGGCTCCATGGGCATGCTGGAGGTCTTCCCCGGGTGGCGCCGCCGCGGCGTGGCCCTCGCCCTCGAGGCCGCCAAGGTCGCCTCGGGGCTTGCGGCCGGGCACGTCCCCTGGGCCCAGGTCTTCCCCGACAACGGCGCCTCCATCGCCCTGCAACGCCGCCTGGGCATGGCCTTCGGCACCGGCTACCAGGCGTTCGTCGACTGCGGCGGCCAGGTCTGACGGGTCACGGCCGGCTGTGCGGGGGCTCCGCCCCCATCGCCGCATGGAGAAGGGCCGGGCCCCACGGTGGGTGCCCGGCCCTTGCCGTCGCGGCGTCCCGGCAGGCTAGTTCTTGGCCTTGCCCTGGTTGGCCACGGCGTCGATCTTGGCGGCGATGACCTCGGGGTCACCCACGTACTTCTTGTCGACGACGTTGAAGTCCTTGTCGAAGGTGTAGACCAGCGGGATGGCCGTGGGGATGTTCACCTCGAGGATCTCGTCGGGCGTGAGGCCGTCGAACTGCTTCACCAGCGCGCGCAGGGAGTTGCCGTGGGCGGCGATGACGATGCGCTTGCCGGCGCGCATCTGGGGCTCCACGACCTCCTGGAACCACGGCCACACGCGGGCGATGGTGTCCTCCAGGCATTCGGCGTAGGGGATCTCGTCGGCGGGCACGTCGCGGTAGGCCGGCTGGGTGTGGGCGTCGCGCTCGTCGCCGGGCTCCAGCGCGGGCGGGCGCACGTCGAAGGAGCGGCGCCAAATCTTCACCTGCTCGTCGCCGTACTTGGCGGCGGTGTCGGCCTTGTTGAGGCCCTGCAGGGCGCCGTAGTGGCGCTCGTTGAGCTTCCAGGTCTTCTCCACGGGCAGCCAGTCGCGGTCCATGGCGTCGAGCACCAGGTTGAGGGTGTGGATGGCGCGCTTGAGGTAGCTGGTGTAGCAGAGGTCGAAGTCGAACCCGGCGTCCTTGAGGGCCACGCCGCCGTTGTAGGCCTCGTCGCGGCCGAGCTCGGACAGGTCGACGTCGGCCCAGCCGGTGAAGAGGTTCTCCTTGTTCCACTCGCTCTCGCCGTGGCGGATGAGGACGAGCTGCATCGTGTCTTGAGCCATTGTGTGGGCTCCTTCCCTGAGGTTGCGCTTGTTTTGCGGCTGGTCCTATAGTAGGGCGCGAGATAAGTAAGCATCGACTAACTTAAAAGGCCCACAAACGGGCCGACGCCTATAGATGCAGGGGTGATGTCCCATGATCGATGCGATCGTCGTGGCGGCCGTGGTGGTCGCCGTCGTGCTCGTCGTCCGTGCCCGGGTCCGCGCCAGCGCCAAGGGAGGGTGCAGCGTGTGCGCCGGGTCGGGTACCGGCACGTGCCCCGTGGCGGGCGACGCCGTGGAGTCCATGGAGGCGGCGGCCCGCGCGGCCGCGGCGTCGGTGAGGCCGGCGGGGAAGGGACGTTCCTGCTGCCACTAGGCGGTGCCCTCTGAACGCCCGGCCATCGGCCCCGTCCATAGAAACAAAGCTGAAACACCCCTGTGCAACAGTTGTCAGGACTATGCACAAGGGCCCCTTGCGACGGCCTCCACCCCCTTCCATTGCGAGGTAGTGATGAGCAACTCCAGCAAGGACATCGATTACGTGCTTCGCACCGTCGAGGAGCGCGACGTCCGGTTCGTCCGTCTCTGGTTCACGGACGTGCTCGGCAACCTCAAGTCGTTCGCCATCTCGCCCGAGGACCTCGAGGAGGCCTTCGAGGAGGGCATCGGCTTCGACGGGTCGTCGGTCAACGGCTTCTCGTCGGTCGTGGAGTCCGACATGCTGGCGTTCCCGGATGCCGCCACGTTCCAGTTCCTCCCGTGGCGCCCCTCCTCCAACGCGGTGACGCGCATCTTCTGCGACATCTGCACCCCCGACCGCCAGCCCTTCGAGGGCGACCCGCGCCACTGCCTCATGCGGGTCTTCCGCCTCGCGTCCGACCGCGGCTTCGTGCCCAACGTGGGCCCGGAGCTGGAGTACTTCTACTCCGACAGCTCCAAGACGCCGGTGCCCCTGGACGACGCCGGCTACTTCGACCTCGCGCCCACCAACTCGTCGCGCAACCTGCGTCGCGACACCGTGCTCTCCCTCGAGCGCCTCTCCATCCCCGTGGAGTACTCCTTCCACGCCATGGGACCGTCGCAGCAGGGCATCTCGCTCCGCTATGCCGAGGCCGTGAGCGCGGCCGACAACATCATGACCACGCGCTTCGCCGTGAAGCAGATCGCCCAGAACAACGGCTACTACGCGTCGTTCATGCCCAAGCCCATCCCCGGGCGCCCCGGCTCCGGCATGTTCCTGCAGGAGTCGCTCTTCGACGGCGAGGGCGAGAACGTCTTCTGGGGTGCCGAGGGCGGCTACCACCTCAGCGACGTCGCCTGCCACTACATCGCCGGCCTCATCCGGTACGCGCCCGAGTACATGCTGCTCACCAACCCCACGGTCAACTCCTACAAGCGCCTCGTCCCCGGCGGCGAGGCACCCACGTTCGCCACCTGGGGGCGCCGCAACCGCAACGCCCTCGTGCGCATCCCCATGCACAAGCCCGGCAAGCACCAGTCCACCCGCGTGGAGCTGCGCGTTCCCGACCCCTCGGCCAACCCCTACCACGCCATCGCCGCCACGGTCATGGCCGGCCTCAAGGGCATCGAGGAGGGCCTGCCCCTGCCCCCGGAGTACACCTCGGACCTCGGCACCTCGGAGTTCGAGCTCGAGAGCGCCGGCTTCGAGCGGCTTCCCCGCGACCTCGGCGAGGCCATCGAGGCCTTCCGCTCCTCGGAGCTCATGCGCGAGGTCCTCGGCGACCACACCTTCGAGTTCCTGGTGGAGGAGAAGAGCCGCGAGTGGCAGTCGTACAACTCCACGGTCACCGATTGGGAGGTGCGCAGCTACTACGGCGGCTACTAGGCCCTCTCGGAGCCTCCCGTCGACAACGTGTGCGGCACCTTGGGCCGCTCCTCCCTGGAGGGGCGGCCTTTGTATGCTCCCAGCCATACAAGGAGGAAACGTATGCCGGTTACCTTATCGAATGCTGAATAAACTGGTTGCTACGCTATTATCTTAACGAAACCTTAAAATGCGTTCTAGCAGCGGTTGTCCAACGGGCGCCGCCACCCGTAGCGAGGGGCTGTCGCGTATCCTCTTGTGTTACTTTGTTTCAAAGGGATTTGAGAGAGCCGGTGTGTTCGGGGAGGCGGTCTTTCCGTTGAATGAACCCGTGAGACATGGCCACCGGCGTCCGACGTCGCGCGCGGCCGTATGCGTGCTCGTCCTTCTCGCCAGCGCCCTCGTGTGCGGGTGCGCGGCGCTCCGGGGCCCCTATGCCAAGCGGAACATCGAGCGCGACCTCGCCACCGTTGAGCCGGGCACCCTGACGGTGGCCTGCGACTTCGCCTCGCCGCCCATGGACTTCGTGGACTCCGACGGCGAGCGCCGCGGTTTCGAGTACGAGCTCGTCTCCGAGGTTGCCGACCGCCTGGGCCTGGACGTCGAGTTCAGCCAGTGCGCGGACCTTCCCGCGGTGGAGTCCGCCGTGGCGGGCAGGGCGGTGGATATGGGCGCGTCGGCCCTCTCCCTCGACGACTTCGGGGGAGCCTTCTCCGGCCTCGATGCGGGGTCGCCCTACATGGCCGTCGGCCGCGACGTCGTGGTGCCCCGCGAGCGCCCGTTCAAGGGCGTCGAGCAGCTCAACGACCCCGGGTGCACCGTCGTGGTGCAGGGCGGCTCGCCCAACGAGGCCTGGGTGCGCGAGACCCTCCCCAGGGCCACGGTGGTCCCGATGGACGACGCCGTCCAGGGCCTCACGGGCGTGGCCAACGGCACCTACACCGCCGCCGTCTACGACGATGTGAGCGCCACCTACCTCCTCAACTCCATGTTCGGGACCCTCATGGTCGGTCACCACCAGGACGATGTGAGCCGCTACTGCTTCGCCTTCTCGTCCGAGGACCCCGCCGTGCGCGAGGCCGTGGACGAGGCCCTGGCCGCCCTCGAGGAGGACGGCTTCGTGGCGTCGCTCGAGGCCAAGTGGTTCGGGTCGCCGCTGGCCTGAGGTGCGCCCAGCGGCCCTTGCCCTGAAAATATTCGGAATATTGAATAACCATCTCGTTTCTTTTAGCCGGGCGTATGATGAGCCGTCGAATAAACGTCCCGGGGATGGTAGTATCGTCCCCACGTTCAAGTCCCCCTGAAAGGACGCTTATGAAACGAGCACCGAAGCTGGCCGCCCTGGCTGCCTGCGCCGCGACCGTACTCGCCCTCGCCGCCTGCGGGTCATCTTCCGCCGGTGGCGCGGGAAGCGTCTCCACGGTCAAGGAGGGCACCCTCACGGTCCTCTCGGACCTCGCCTACCCGCCCCTCGAGTCCGTGCCCGAGGGAAAGACGGCTGCCGACTGCGAGGGCTACGAGGTCGACGTCGTGAACGCCGTCGCCGGGAAGCTGGGCCTCGAGACCGAGTGGTCCCAGGTGAAGTTCGACACCATCATCCCCCAGATCAAGCAGGGCGGCCGGGCCGACATCGGCGCCTCCGCCTTCACCATCAACGACGAGCGTGCCGAGGAGATCGACTTCACGGACCCCTACCTGGACTCCAACCAGGGGCTCGTCATGCCGGCCTCCTCCAAGGTCCTGGACCCCGACACGGAGCTCAACAACGCCGACGTCAGGGTGGCGGTGCAGTCGGGTACCACGGGCGAGGCCTGGGTCGAGGAGAACCTCACCAACGCGCAGGTGGTGCCCCTGGACGACGTCATCCAGTGCCTCATGGGCGTCCAGACCGGCTCCTACGACGCCTGCGTGGCAGACCTCCCCGTGCTCTCGTACCTCTGCAACACCAGCTACAAGGACCTCGCGGTGAAGCAGGAGATCGCCACGGGCGAGCAGTACGGCTTCGTGGTCTCCAAGGACAACCCGGGCCTGACCAAGGCCATCGACAAGGCGTACAAGGAGCTCGTGGACGACGGCACCATAGCGAAGCTCCAGGAGAAGTGGTTCGGCGAGCAGCTGTAGCCGGCCCGAAGGAGGATTGGTTCCCATGAAGCACACGGCAGAACGGCAGGGGCGCCGCGTCGCGCGCGCCCTCTGTGCCGCCCTCGCCGCGGCCCTCTGCCTCACGGCCGTGGCGCCCGCCACGGCCGAGGCCGTCACCGTCAACAAGGCGACGGCCAAGCCGAACGAGGACGGCGGCTCCGGCGTCATCGGCGGCATCGACACGCGCCTCACCTGGGAGGCGACCGTCGACGAGGGCGAGAGCGTGGACGCCGTGACGCTGACGCTGCCCCAGGACGGCTCCTACGACGGCTCCACCTCCCGCGTCACGGTGCTCGAGGGGCTCAAGCGCAAGGACGTGCAGGCCGACGCCAAGGTCGACGGCACGAGCCTCACCCTCGACTTCTCCGAGCCCGTGGGGGCCGGCGACCTCCTCCGCGTGGAGGTCACCAACATGCGGTTCCCGCCCGAGGGCGGCGACGTCCAGGTGACCGGTACCGCCACCGTCGACGGCCGGGAGACCGACCTCGCGCCGTCGCCCGCGATCGCGGTCATCGCCAACACGCCGTTGCAGGCGCTCGTCAACTGGCTCGACGAGCAGCCTTGGGTGGCCGCGTGGAACTCCAACCAGTTCCTCGGCATGTTCTTCAAGCCGCAGCTGCTCGTGACGTCGTTCGCGTCGCTGTTTCCCGGCTGGCTCGTCTGCCTGGCCATCGTCGTGGTGGCCTACCCGTTCGCCATCCTGCTCGGCCTGCTCTTCGCGTTCATGAAGATGGCAAAGCACCGCGCCGTGCGCGCCGTGGCCGTCACCTACATCAACATCCTGCGCGGAACGCCGCTCTTCCTGCAGATCTACATCATGTTCTTCGGCCTGCCCATGATCGGCGTCAACATCGACAACAACGTGCTGGGCGTCATCGTCATGGCCGTGAACTCGAGCGCCTACCTGGCCGAGATCTTCCGTGCCGGCATCGAGTCCATCCCCAAGGGCCAGTACGAGGCCGCCGAGTCCCTCGGCATGAACCCCCGCCAGACCATGCTCTCGGTCATCCTGCCCCAGACCGTGCGTCGCGTGCTCCCCACGGTCACGAGCGACTTCATCACGGGCTACAAGGACACCTCGTTGCTGTCCTCGGTGGGTGTCATGGAGCTCATGATGTTCTCCAAGAACCTCACCACGGTCACCGGCAACATCACGCCCTACATCGCCGCGGCCATCTACTACCTCATCGTCACCCTGCCGCTCATCCGCATCGTCTCCAAGGTCGAGCAGCACCTCGCCCGCAGCGAGTCCGGCCAGGGGCCGCGTCCCAAGGGGCCTGCCAAGGCCGAGGGCATCGAGGGGCGCGACGCCGAGACCGTCGACCCGGACCCCGTGGCCGAGGCCGTCGCCGAGGAGAGCCGCAAGGCCTTCGGTGCCGTGCGGCTCAAGCCGCGCCCGTCCGTGTTCGCCGCCGCCCGAGCCCGCATGGCCGCCGCGCCCCGAGAGGAGGCCCAGGATGCCTAAGTCCCACAGGAAGGCGGTCGAGGAGCACCCCGTCCTCGACGCCGACACCGCGGCGAGGCTCGCCTACGAGCACGACCGCACCCTTTCCACCCACGCCTTCGTCGACGGCGAGCACCCGGTGGTGCGCATCGAGCACCTCAACAAGGCGTTCGACGACAACGTGGTGCTCCGCGACGTCAACCTCACGGTGTGGCCCGGCGAGGTCGTCGTGGTGCTCGGTCCGTCGGGTTCGGGCAAGTCCACCATGCTGCGGTGCATCAACCGGCTCGAGACCCCCACGGCCGGCCACATCCTGTTCAACGACGAGGAGATCACGGGCCAGTCCAAGGCGCGTCTGTGCGAGATGCGCAAGCACCTGGGCATGGTGTTCCAGAACTTCAACCTGTTCCCGCACCTCTCCGCCAAGGAGAACGTCATGATCGGCCAGGTCAAGGCCCTCGGGCGCACGAAGGAGGAGGCGGAGGCGGAGGCCGTGAGGCAGCTCGAGGCCGTTGGCCTGGGGGACCGCGTGGACTTCATGCCCGCCCAGCTCTCCGGCGGCCAGCAGCAGCGCGTGGCCATCGCCCGCGCCGTGGCCATGCACCCCGACGTCCTGCTTTTCGACGAGCCCACGAGCGCACTCGACCCCGAGCTCGTGCGCGGCGTTCTCGACGTCATGCGCGACCTCGCCGAGAACTCCGGCATGACCATGATCGTGGTCACCCACGAGATGGGTTTCGCCCGCGACGTGGCCGACCGCGTCGTCTTCATGGAGGACGGCCTCGTGGTGGAGGAGGGCCTTCCGGGCGACGTCTTCGACCATCCCAAGAGCGACCGCACCGCCGCGTTCCTCGGCAACATCGAGGGCGCCTGAGGGGCTCGCGCCCAGGGTGGGGCGGGGGCCGGCGCCGCATGGCCGGGACGAAGGATAGGGGAGGGGGCCTGCGGGGCTCCCTCCCCTCGTTTGGCAATGTTACAAGTTGCTGACGAGGCTCTGTGGTAAAATTCAATCTACTTGTGTGCAACCCTTTGCCCATGTAGCGATGTTGCCCCGGCTCACAAAGGAGGCCCGGCTTGCAGCACCACAAGAACGTACTCCTCGTCTCTCGGACGAGCCGCCTGCACGAGCGCATGAGGGAGCTCTCCCACTCGCTCGACATATCGGTGCTTCTGGCCACGCCCGACACCTTTGACCAGGCCATCTCGTCAGGGCACGACTTCGACCTCGTCCTGCTCGACCTCGCGGGGCTCACCTCCGAGACCCTCAACAAGGTCGACGCCTACGTGGTGGGGAACTCCGGCATCCCCCGGCTGTTCGCCGTCGACGAGGACCAGCTGCCCACGCTGCGCATGCCGGTGCAGGGCCGTTCCGACTTCATCCTGGCCACCGCGTCGGAGGCCGAGTTCGAGGTCCGTCTGGCCCTCCTGCTCTGGCCCGGGGAGGAGACCGTGCCGTCGGACTTCGTCACCATCGACAACATGAGCATCAACCTCGCCACCTACCAGGTGACCATCGACGGCGAGCCCGTGGACCTCACCCTCATGGAGTACTCGCTGCTCTCGTTCCTCGCCACCCATCCCTCCCGCGCCTACTCGAGGGAGGCGCTCCTCCACCGCGTGTGGGGCTTCGAGTACTGCGGCGGCACCCGCACCGTGGACGTCCACATCCGCCGCGTGAGATCCAAGGTTGGCCCCCAGGTGGCCTCCCACATCGTGACGGTGCGCGGCGTGGGCTACCTCTTCAAGCTCTGACTGACGGGGTCCGGCCCCGGTGGCAGCGGCCCCACCCGCCGGGAGCATGGCGGTGGGGCCGCTGCCGTTTTCGCGGTGGGCCTCCGGCCTTAGGCAGGCTTTAGGTGGGGAGGATAGGCTGTTTTTGTCCCCCTATTTGAAACGTTATCGGGTGGCGGGGTACCACACCCCTAGGAGATCGACCGCGCCACCGCGCCCGACCGCGCCTGTTGAGAGGAAGGCACACCAGTGAGCACAGACGACACCCGCATCCCCGAGTCCGACGACGCCCAGCGTCCGCACCATGTGTCCACCGGCCCCGAGACCGACCCGTCCCTGGAGCCCGAGCCCCTCCACCGCCGCCCCGCAGGTGCCCCCGAGAGCCCCTTCGCGGCCGCGCCCGCCCGGGCCGAGGGCCCCGACGAGCGCCGCTCCGCCGTCGCCGGCCTCCCCGAGGTCGACGTCCCCGCGCCGGACGCCACCGCCGTGCACGCCACGCACGTGATGGCCACCCCGGCCGCCCCTGCAGCCGGTGCCGTGGACGGGTCGTCGTCGGCCGGCGGCACGGTGCCCCCCGTCCCGCCCACGGGCACCGCTGCCCCGGCCCCCGGCGACGGCCCGGCGCCCCGCCGCCGGGGCCACCCGTTCCTGGCCGGCCTCCTCGGCGGCATCCTGGCCTGCGCCGTCGCCCTCCTCGTGTTCCTCGCCGCGACGGGCCGCATCGGCAGCACCGTGGCCTCCACGGGCACCAGCCAGTCGGCCGCCGGCCCCACCGTCAACGTCACCGCCTCCCCGCAGGACGCCACCACGGCCGAGGTCGTGGCGGCCAAGTGCCTCCCTTCGGTGGTCTCGATCAACGTGAGCTCCAGCGAGGGCGAGGGCGTGGGCTCCGGCGTGGTCTACGACACCGACGGCAACATCCTCACCAACTTCCACGTGGTGGACGGCGCGCAGTCCATCACCGTCAACCTCGGCGGCAAGAGCTACGAGGGCACCGTGGTGGGCTCCGACGAGTCCAGCGACCTCGCCGTGGTGCATGTGGACCTCGGCGGCGACACCGTCACCCCCATGGAGCGGGGCGACTCCTCCAAGCTCGTGGTCGGCGAGTGGGTCATGGCCATCGGCAGCCCCTTCGGGCTCGACCAGTCGGTCTCCTCGGGCATCGTGAGCTCGCTCTACCGCTCCACCATCCTCGAGGGCTCCTCGGGCAACACCATCTACACCAACCTCATCCAGACCGACACGGCCATCAACCCCGGCAACTCCGGCGGCGCCCTCGTCGACTCCGAGGGCAGGCTCGTGGGCATCAACTCCATCATCGAGAGCGCCTCGGGCTCCAGCTCCGGCGTGGGCTTCGCCATCCCGGTCAACTACGCGGTGGACGTCGCCGACGCCATCATCGCCGGCCGCCAGGTGGAGCACGCCTATCTGGGCGCCAACGTGCAGACCGTCACGCCCCAGGCCGCCGTCCGCAACCGCCTCGCCGTCAACCAGGGCGCCTACGTGGCGTCCGTGACCGAGGGCGGCCCCGCCGCCCAGGCCGGCCTGCAGGAGGGCGACATCATCACCAAGCTCGGCGACGAGGACATCACCTCGGCCGACGGCCTCATCCTCGCCGTGCGCAGCCACGCCGTGGGCGACAAGGTCACCGTCACCTACTACCGCGGCTCCGAGGAGTCCACGGTGGACATCCAGCTGGGCAGCGACGCCCAGGGGCGGCCCGCCACCCAGGACCAGCGCCGGCAGTCGTCGTGGGACGAGGACGGCTCCGCCGAGGGCGGTTCCTCCCGGGGCGGCGACGCCCTGGGCTCCGGCCCCCTCGGCGGCCCCCTCGGCGGCCTGCTCGGCGGCCTCGGCATCGGCTGAGCGCCGGAGCGCATAGACGTCCCTGGCGGGGCCCCGCCTCCCGACCGGTCGGGGGGCGGGGCCCTTCCGGTCGTGTGGGGTGGGCCCGGTTGCATGAGCATATGCTCATAGGTTTATAATACCG
>CBCSOI010000027.1:0-11661 GCA_965141595.1 uncultured Atopobiaceae bacterium
GACGCGACGGCGCCGTCGACGTGCACGATGGGAGGTGCGGCCTCCTCGCGATCCTGGGCGTCGGTCGTCTCTGCGGCAGCCTCGTCGTCGATCCCATCTTCGACAGGTGCCTCCCGCACCGCCGCGTCACCGCGCTCGACGACCACCTCTCCGGGCACGGACGCGCACACCGCGAGCCAGCCAAGCGCCACGAGCGAGGCGGCCCCCGCCGCGACGCCGACCCAACGCGGCACCCGTCGCCCGGTACCCCTCGTCATCCTCTGCGCCACGGGCCCTCCCCTGCCGTCTCCCCTGGGATCCAGACCCTAGGGGACGGCCCCGACGGGATTCCGACCGGGTCCCGACAAGAAACCGACCGGCGGTGTCAGAACCCCTGCTCGGGAACACCGCCGGTCGGCATGGAGAAACGATGGAGCGTAAGATCAGCCCCCGTTGGGAAGCGGGGACGGCGCAAGGGCGTCGTGGCGCTCGCGCCAGCGGGCCGGGGGCCGGTAGGCGCCGCATGTGTCGAAGTCCACGTACTCCACGGTGCGGAGCAGGTCCTCCACCATGGCTTCGTGGTCGAAGAGCCCCCAGGCCTCTGCCACCTGGGTGGGCTTCGCGTGGGTCTCGGGCCTCCTCGGCATGAAGAGCGTGCAGCAATCGGGCGCCGTCTGCGAACTGATGTCGTAGGTGCCGATGGCCTTGGCGCGCTCGATGATCTCCTGCTTGTCGGAGCCGATGAGGGGCCGAAGGACGGGCATGGCCGTCACGACCTCGGACGTCGCGCGGATGTTGTCGAGCGTCTGGGACGCCACCTGACCGAGGGACTCGCCCGTGACCAGGGCCTTCGCCCCCTCGACGAGGGCGATGCGCTCGGCGACGGCATACATGAGCCGGCGGTACATGAGGATGCGGAGCGACTGCGGGACGGCAAGGGCGATGTCGCGCTGGCACTGGCCGAAGGGCACGACGTAGAGCCTGCCCACCGCACCCTCGGGACCGAGGGCGCGCACCAGGTCCTGGCAGAGCCATTCACTGCCGTCGCTCGTCATGGGACGGCCCGAGAAGTGCACGGGCACCATGGTCGCCCCGCGTCTCCCCATCATCCACGTGGCCACCGGTGAGTCGAAGCCGCTCGAGAACAGCGAGACGCACTTGCCGGCGGTGCCCACGGGAAGGCCACCCACGCCGCGCTCGCTCGCCGCGTAGATGAAGGCCGACCCCTCGTTGAAGAGCGCCCGCACCTCGATGTCGGGGTTGTGGACGTCCACCTTGCGGTCTGGGAAGGCCTCGCAGAGGGCGGAGCCGATCTGCCGGTTGAGCTCGATGGTGTGGAGCGGGTAGTCGGTGTTGCTGCGCTTGGCCTGCACCTTGAAGGAGCCGGCACCGCCCGCCTCTCCCAGGGCCTCCACGGCCGCGGGCAGGTAGTCGGCGGGGTCCTGGAGGCAGCGGAACGCCAGGGACACGCGGGCCACGCCGGGGACCTGGCGGATGAGGCCGACGGCCTCGAACGGCGCCTCGGGCGACGAGAAGGTGGCCATGATGTGGCCGGAGATGCGGTGGATGGAAGAGACCGGCAACGAACGGAGGGCCAGCCGGAGATTGCTCACCAGCTGGTCCTCGAAGGTCTTGCGGTTCTTCCCCTTGAGCCCGATCTCGTGGTAGTGGACCAGGCAGACGCGGGAAGCCATGCTAGTTGTTCGTGTCGCCGTCGGCGATCTCGGTGTCAAACTCGGCCACGTTGTAGCCGAGGACACCGTCGTCGAGCTCGTCCATGGCGATGGAGATGGGGTCCTTGCCGCTCACGACCGTGGTGATGTCGTCGACGTCCTGGATGGCCGTGACGCGAAGGTGCTGGCCGCGCAGCATGCTGTTGATGTCACAGGCTCGCTTGGAGGCGATGGAGCACAGCAGGAAGGGGTTCTCCTCGGTCTTGGCGAGCAGGTCGTCGATGTCGGGCTTGGTGATGGACATGAAACCTCATTCCGATTCAAAGGCCTCGACCGTGGAGAGCAGCTCGGCTGTCGCCCGGTCGAGGTCGTCGTTCACGATGCGTGCGTCGTAGGAAGCCGCGAGGGCGTACTCGCCCGCGGCCTGACCCAGCCTGAGGGCGATGTCCTCGTCGGACTCGGTGCCACGGCCCCTGAGCCTGCGCTCGAGCTCCTCCATGGAGGGGGGCTCGATGAAGACGAGGACGGCGTCGTCCATGAGCCGCTTCACGTTGAGGCCGCCCTGGACGTCGATCTCGAGGATGAGCGAGTGGCCCGAGGCCAGCACGCGTTCCACCTCCGAGACGGGCGTGCCGTAGCGGTGACCGGCCACGTGGGCCCACTCGAGGAACTCGCCGGACTCCACCATGGCGTCGAACTCGGCGTCGGTCTTGAAGCTGTACGACACGCCGTCAACCTCGCCGGGGCGGGGTGCGCGCGTCGTGGCAGAGACCGTCAGGCCGAGGTCGGGACGGGCTCGGCGCACGGCCGAGACCAGCGTTCCCTTCCCCGCGCCCGACGGTCCCGAGACGACGAAAAGGCGGGCAGCCACGGGTTACTTGGAGAGGATCTCGAGAAGACGCTCGCGCTGACGGGCGCCGAGACCCTGGACGCGACGCTTGGGGGAGATGTCGAGCTCCTCCATGATCTTGGCGGCCTTGGCCTTGCCGTAGCCGGGCAGCGACTCGATGAGAGCGCGCACGGGCATGCGGGTGGCGGCGGAGTCGTCGGAGTTCAAGACTTCCTCGAGGGAGACCTCTCCGTTCTTGATCTTCTCGCGGAGCTCTGCACGGGCGTGACGGGCGGCGGCAGCCTTCTTGAGGTTCTCGGCGCGCTGCTCTTCAGAGAGCTGAGGAAGTGCCATGGATAACTCCTATCGATTGGTCACAGTTCAAGTATGCAGCCGATAACGAAAAGTCGCGGCAGCACGGTTATTTTGGCAATCTAGCGGCTATTTTGCAAGCCGGCGGGAACCGAGGGATTCAGGACGCCCCCCATTAGCACACAATTCGCACTCAGAGGGGTCCCACGAGGCGGCGTCGACGGCGAGCAGGGGGAAGAACGGGGCGTCGAAGAGGCGGTCGGTCTGACGGTCGATGATGGACACGACGCCCACCACCTCGCCGCCGGCGCCCTCCACGAGGTCGCAGACCTCCTTGACGGAGCCGCCGGTGGTCACGACGTCCTCGCATACCAGCACCTTCGCGCCCTCGGGCACCTCGAAGGAACGGCGGAGGCACATCCTGCCCTCCTGGCGCTCGGTGAAGATGAAGTCGACGCCGAGGGCGTAGCCCATGGCGAACCCGAAGGTGATGCCGCCCACGGCGGGGGACGCCACGAGGTCGATGGAGGAACGCACGTCCTCGGGGAGGCGTTCCACGGCCTCGCGGGCAAGCTCGACCGTGGTCGTGGGGCTCTCCATGACGCGGGCGCACTGGATGTAGGTGTCGGAGTGGCGGCCGCTCGTGAGCACGAAGTGGCCGTGGCGCACGGCCCCGGTCTCCTCGAGGATGCCCATGATGGCGTCGTCGTCGAGACGCTTTTCCATAATCAGGGTCCTTTCTGTCAGTCGAGGGCGGCCGCGACCTCGTCCACCACGGCCTGGGCGGCCGCGACCGGGTCGTCGGCGCCGGTGATGGGGCGACCCACCACGATGCGGCTCGCGCCCCACGCGATGGCCTCGGCGGGTGTGGCGACGCGGGACTGGTCGCCGAGGTCGGAGCCCGCCGGGCGCACGCCGGGGCACACGATCCGCGCCGCAGGCCCGAGGAGGGCGCGCATGGCGGACGCCTCGTTGGGCGAGCACACGATGCCGTCGGCCCCGTTGGAACAGGCGAGGCTCGCCAGGCGGGCCACCTCGCGGTCGATGGGCTCCGCGAGCCCGACGGAGTCGGCGCAGGCCTGGTCCATAGAGGTCAGCACGGTGATGGCGACGATGTCGCTGGGGGACGTGCGCCCCACCGACGATGCGCCCTCACGGGCGGCGGCAGCCATGTCGGCGCCGCCGAGGCCGTGGATCGAGAGCATGTCCGCGCCGCAGGAGACGGCGCTCCGGGCGGCGCCACGCACCTGGTGGGGGATGTCGAAGAGCTTGAGGTCGAGGAAGACCTTGAAACCGAGACCGCGCAGGTAGTCCACGATGTCCGGCCCGCAGGCGTAGAAGAGGGTCATGCCCACCTTCACCCAGCCCACGGTGCCGGCGAGCTCGCGGCCGAGGCGCAGGGCCTCGGAGCGCGAGCAATCGAGGGCGACGATCACACGGTCCCTGGCATCGGCGTTCACTGGCATTCGAAGGCTCCGATCAGTTCGTTGACGTCGTCCACACCCTGGGAGGCCACCCACTCCTCGAGCTCGGCGAGGATGCGAGGGGCGCACTCAGGGTCGAAGAGGTTGGCGGAGCCCACGGAGACCGCGGTGGCGCCGGCGAGGATGAACTCGGCAGCGTCCTCGCCGGAGGCTACGCCGCCGACGCCGTTGATGGGGATATCCACGGCCTTGGCCACCTCCCACACCATGCGCACGGCGATGTTGTGGAGCACGGGGCCCGAGAGGCCGCCCGTGGGGCGCGACAGCTTGGAGCGGCGCGTGTGGACGTCGATGGCCATCGCCGGGATGGAGTTGATGACCGAGAGGGCGTCGGCGCCCTCCGCCTCGAGGGCCCGGGCGACGTCGACGACGCGGGCCGGGGCCATCTTCACGAGGAGCGGCCGCGAGGTGCGGGGGCGCACGGCGCGGATGACCTCGGCCGCACCCTCGGGCGTGGACCCCATGGCGCAGCCGCCGGCGGCGATGTTGGGGCACGAGATGTTGATCTCAAGGCCGGCGGCCCAGGGGGCGAGCTCCTCGAAGAGCTCGACGGCGGCCACGTACTCGTCGACAGAGTGGCCGGCCACCTGGCAGATCACCCGGCAGCCCGTCTCGTTCAGGCCCGCGAGGTACTCCCCCGCCTCGGCCACGAGGCCGCGGACACCCGGGTTCTGCAGGCCGACGGAGTTCATGACGCCCGAGGTGACGTCGCACATGCGGGGCGCCGGGTTGCCGGGCCACGGTTCGGCGGCGCACCCCTTGGTCGTGATGGCGCCGAGGGTCGACACGTCGTAGAACCCCTCGAACTGCCAGCCGAAGCCGTAGGTGCCGGCCGCGGTGTTGATGGGGTTGCTCATCTGGATGCCGCCGAGGTCGACGGCCATGTTGGGGGCGCTCACCAGACCACCTCCGTGGCATCGAAGACCGGGCCGCCCATGCAGGCGCCCACATTGCCGTGGTCCGTGGGCACCACGCACGTGGCACACGCGCCGAAGCCGCAGGTCATCATGCGCTCCATGGAGACCTGGCACGCGACGGACCACTCCGCGCAGAGCGCCGCGACCCCCCTCATCATCGGCTCCGGGCCGCAGGTGAGGACGAGGTCGTACTTCTCGGTGGGGAGGGCGTTCTCCACGACGTCCACCGTGGTGCCCTTGGCACCGGCCGTGCCGTCGTCGGTCACGACGATGACGTTGTCGGCACCGGAGGCCACGAGCCGGTCGACTCCCCACACGGCCGCACCGGTGCAGGCGCCCACCACGACGTCGTAGTCCATCCCCTCGAGCCCCATGGAGACGGCCGCGGAGAGGATCGGGGTGATGCCGCAGCCGCCGGCCACGAGAAGGCAGCGGCGGGTGCTGGCCTCGATGGACCAGCCGTGGCCGCCCGGGCCGAGCACGGTGGTCTCGGCGCCGGGGGCCATGGCCGCGAGCGCGCGGGTGCCCGGGCCCTTGACGGTGTAGACGGTCTCCACCGTGCCGGCGTCGTAGTCGATGGCGGAGAAGGACAGCGGCACACGGGCGGTCTGCTTGGGCTCGCCGGGGACGGCGATGCTGAAGAACTGGCCGCTGGAGAGGGAGGCCGCGAGACGCGGGGCCTTGAAGACCATTCTCCACAGGCTCGATGCGACGGGCACGTTGGACACCACGACGGCGTCGTGGACCCGTGCCGGCGAGGGCGTGGGCATGGAGCGAGCTCCTTTCTCGGGGACTGATGCTGATGGCAAGTCTAGGCCATCAGGCGAGGGCCCCGTCCTCGAGGACGCGCCTACCGCCAATCACCACGTCGGACGCGGCACCCTTGAGGTGCAGGCCGAGAAACGCGGAGTTCTTGGACTTGCTCTCCAGGTACCCGGGCGTCACGGTGACGGCGGCCTCGGGGTCGACGAGGGTGAGGTCGGCGGCGGAGCCCGCCTCCACCACAACGGGGTCGAGGCGTAGGATGCGCCTCGGCGCCACGGCCAGGACCTCGACGAGGCGCTGCCAGGTGATGACGCCGCGGTCCACGAGGTAGGTGAGCATGAGCGGGAGCGTGGTCTCGAGGCCGACGGTGCCGAAGTAGGCGATCTCGAACTCGCAGTCCTTCTCGTGGGCGGCATGGGGCGCGTGGTCGGACACGACGCAGTCGATGGAGCCGTCGGCGAGGCCGGCCACGAGGGCCTCGGCGTCGTCGCGGGTGCGCAGCGGCGGGTTGACCTTGAGGTTGGTGTTGTAGGAGTCGGTGATGTTCTCCTCGGTGAGGAAGAGGTGGTGCGGGGTCACCTCGCAGGTCACGGGTAGGCCCTCGGCCTTGGCGGCACGCACGAGGTCGAGGGAGCGGGCCGTGGAGATGTGGGCGACGTGGAGCGGGCAGTCGGTGAGGCGGCAGAGCTCGATGTCGCGCATGACCTCGAGCTCCTCGCCCAGGGCCGGCCAGCCGAACATGCCGAGCCGGGTGCTGGCGCGCCCCTCGTTGATGACGCCGTTGGCGGTGAGAGACTCGTCCTCGCAGTGGGCGATGACGGCGCGGTCGAACTGGCTCACGTACTCCATGCAGGTACGCATCATGCCGGCGGACTGCACGCCGTGGCCGTCGTCGGAGAAGCCGCAGGCACCCTCCATGACCATGTCGCCGATCTCGGCCAGGGCATCGCCGTCCTCGCCGCGGGTGAGGGCGCCGATGGGATGGACGCGGGCAAGACCGGCCTCGACGCCCCGGTCGATCTGGTAGCGCACGGCGGTGCCGGTGTCGGTCACCGGGTCGGTGTTGGGCATCGTGGCGACGTCGGTGAAGCCGCCGTGGGTCGCGGCGCGCACGCCGGACGCGATGTCCTCCTTGTACTCGAACCCGGGGTCGCGGAAGTGCACGTGCATGTCCACCAGGCCGGGCATGAGCACCTTGCCGGCGCAGTCCACGACCTCGCAGCCCTCGGGGGCGTCCACGGTATCGGCCACCTCGGCGATGACCCCGCCGTCGACCAGCACGTCCATGACCCCGTCGAGCCCCACCTGGGGGTCGATGACGCGGGCACCCTTAAGCAACATCATTGTCGTCTCCTCCGAGCAGCAGGTACATGGCGGCCATGCGGGTGCAGACACCGGCATTGACCTGGTTCAGGATCTTGGAGTTGGGGGCGTCGGCCACCTCGGGCATGATCTCCATGCCGCGGTTCATGGGGCCGGGGTGGCACACGATGGCGCCCTCCTTCATGCGTGCGTGACGCGCGAGGTCGAGGCCGTAGAGGCGGTTGTACTCGCGGCGGCTCGGGATGGCGGCACCGCCCATGCGCTCGAGTTGGACGCGGAGCATGTAGACGACGTCCATCTCCTCGATGACCTCGTCGAGGGAGCTCGTCTGCTCGACGCCGTAGTAGGCGGGGTCGATGACCTGGAACGTGGGCGGCCCCACGAGGGTGACCTCGGCGCCCATGGTCTTGAGGGCGGGCACGAGCGAGCCGCACACCCGGCTGTGGAGCAGGTCGCCCACGATGGCCACCTTGAGTCCGTCGAGGTGTCCGAAGTGCTCCCGGATGGTGTAGAGGTCGAGCATGGCCTGGGTGGGGTGCTGGTGCTTGCCGTCACCGGCGTTGATGACGCGGGCGTCGGTGTTCTCGGTGATGAGGTGCGGGGTGCCGGCGAACTTCGCGCGGCAGATGAACATGTCGACGTTCATGGCGTCGATGGTCTGGATGGTGTCGGCCAGGGACTCGCCCTTGACCACCGAGGAGGTGGAGCCGCCCATGTTGAGGGCGTCTGCGGAGAGGCGCTTCTCGGCGAGCTCGAAGGAGCTGCGGGTGCGCGTGGAGGGCTCGAGGAAGAGGTTGACGATGGTGCGGCCGCGCAGGGCGGGGACCTTCTTGATGGAGCGGCTGTTGACCTCGTCGAAGGAGCGGGCGACATCGAGGATCTGCGTGATGTCGTCGGCGGTGAGAGAGGTCGTGTCGATTAGGTTGCGAACGGACAGCATCAGGCCGCACCTCCGGGCTTCTTCTCGGTCTCCACGTCCCAGATCTCCACGGCCACGTGGTCGTCGAGGGGCTCCAGGCACACGCGCACGTCCTCGTCACGGGAGGAGGGCACGTTCTTGCACACGTAGTCGGCGCGGATGGGCAGCTCTCGGTGGCCACGGTCGACCATGACGGCGAGCTGTATGGTGGCCGGGCGGCCGAAGTCCATGAGCGCGTCGAGGGCCGAGCGCACCGTGCGCCCGGTGTAGAGGACGTCGTCGACGAGGATGATGTCCTTGCCGTCGACGTTGAAGGGAATCTCGGTCTTGTGGAGCACCGGCGCGAGGCGCCTCGTGATGTCGTCGCGGTAGAAGCTGATGTCCAGGAGGCCCACCTGCGGGCGGGTCCCCTCGATGGCCTCGATCTCGTCGGCGAGCTTGCGCGCGATCGTGGCGCCGCGGCGCACGATGCCGACGAGGGCGATGGTGTCGGCCCCCTCGTTGCGCTCGAGGATCTCATGGGCGATGCGCGTGATCGCACGGTCCATGGTGGCCTCGTCCATGATGGTGGCCTTGGGCTTGTTCTGCTCCATCTGGCTCCTTTCACAAAAAAAAGACGCTCCGGCCGATGCGGCAGGGCGTCCGTGCGAAGGCGGGCCAGATGTGGCCAGATATGTCTATCGCCTTGACGGCATCCCGTACCGCTCTTAAAGGTCTTTGACACCGTACCCGAAGGCACGGAGGAATACAAGGGACAAGCCGACGTCCCCGAAAGCTCACGGCTGCGTGCGCGACCACGACTCCGGGCCGAAGCTCTTGAGGTAGCCGATGAGGTGCCCGAGTCGCAGGGCCTTCTTGGGGTTGGGGTCCACAAGGGCCCGGTGGATGCGCCCGTCGAGGAAGCCGTCCGGCTGTCCCGCCCCCGCCACGACGGTCTCGAAGAGCGGGTCCTCCCTCACCTTCCCCACCCAGGCGACGCGCTCCTCCTTGGGGACGTCGCTCATCTGCTCGGTGATGCGGGCGATCTCGTCCATGATGGCGCGGCCGTAGACGGCGCCGAGGGCCCGGCGGCTGTCGGGGGTGTCGAGGCCGTGCTCCTGCTGGTGGAGCTGGAGGGCCGCCACCCGCCGCTCGCTCTCGAGGAAGGTGCCCTCTGTGAAGGTGAGGTTCCGCTCGGCGCGGATGTGCTTCTCGAACCGGTAGGCGCTGCGGTCCACCACCACGACCTTGCGGGCGCGCTCCATCATCTCGAGCACGAAGAAGAAGTCCTCGGAGTAGTGGCGGCGCCCGACCTCGAACCGGGTCTCCCCCACCATGGAACGACGGAAGAACTTGGTGAACACGAAGTCGATGAGCCTCCCCACGCCCAGCGGCAGCATGAGGCGGTCCACATCGTCGCCCTCGTAGACGCCGGCCGGCGCACGGAGCTCCTCGGAGAAGGCGACGTTGCCCCGGTGGTTGAAGTAGTCCTCGACGACCCCCTCCACCACGACGTCGGGATCCTCCGCAGCGACGGCCTCGGCAGCGACGGCGAGGTAGTCCGGCTCCGGGTGGTCCTCGGCGTCGGGGAAGGCGACGTAGCGCCCGCGGGCGAGGTCGAGCCCGCGGTTGCGCGACGCGGCAAGGCCCAGGTTGGCGTTGTTGTGGACCATGCGGATCCTGGGGTCCCGACCCGCGGCCCTGAGGGCCCGGAGCACCGAGCGGTCCTCCGCCGCGTCGTCGACGATGATGAGCTCCCAGTCGTCGAACTCCTGCGCGCGGAGGGCCTCGACGGCCTCCCCCACATAGGATTCCACGTCGAAGAGGCACATCACCAGGGAGAAGAGCGGGGCGTCGTCCATGGGGCCTCCTCGTAAGGGGTCTCGGCAGGAAAAGGGGCGCCGCGCCGCGCCGGCTGTCGCGGCGCGGCGCCCGGGCTCCCATGGTAGCTAGAGCACGTGCACGTCGTCACGGGTGAAGTCGACGAACGCGCGGTCCCCCACCTCGTAGACCTTGTGGTTCTTGGGGTTGAAGTCCGTCACCTTGACGAGGGTGCCCCCCACCTCGACGTGGTAGTTGTGGTAGTTGCCCATGAAGCGGGAGAGGACGACCTCGCAGGGCAGCACGCCCTCGTCGGCCACGCGGGCGGCCTCGGGGCGCAGCACGAGGGTGCAGGCGTCGCCGTCGCCCAGGTGCTCGATGTTGGCGATGGGGACGCGATGCCCCTCGACCTCGGCGACGCCGTGCCTGCCGTCGTGCTCCACGATGGTGCCGTGGAGGAAGTTGGACTCGCCGATGAAGTCGGCGACGAACTCGTTCGCGGGGCGGTAGTAGACCGTGTGGGGGTCGCCCATCTGCTCCACGACGCCCTTCTTCATGATGATGATGTTGTCGGAGAGTGCCATCGCCTCGGACTGGTCGTGGGTGACGTAGACGGCCGTGATGCCGGCCTCCTGCTGGATGCGGCGGATCTCGTTGCGCATGTCCACGCGCAGCTTGGCGTCGAGGTTGGAGAGCGGCTCATCGAAGAGCAGGACGCCGGGCTCCAGGACCAGGGCGCGCGCCAGGGCCACACGCTGCTGCTGACCGCCGGAGAGCTGGTTGGTCATGCGGTCCTCCATGCCCTCGAGCCCCACGAGCCCGAGGATGTTGACCACCTTCTTGTGGATCTCGTCCTTGGGGACCTTGCGCAGCTTGAGGCCGTAGGCAACGTTGTCGAAGATGTTGTAGTGCGGCAGCAGTGCGTAGCTCTGGAACACCATGGCGGTGTCGCGTTTGTTGGGGGTGAGCTCGTTGATGGGCTCGCCGCCGAGGTAGATCTCGCCCTCGTTGGGGGACTCGAAGCCGGCGATCATGCGGAGGATGGTGGTCTTGCCGCAGCCCGAGGGGCCAAGCAACGTGACGAACTCGCCGGGCTCGATGGACAGGCTCACGTCGTGCACGGCGTAGAAGTCCTTGCCGGTCTTGGGGTCCTGGTAGATCTTGGAGATGTGGTCGAGGCGAACGCCCTTCTTCTCTTTTGCCATGGTCTAGAGCTCCTCCACTTGGCGGCTGTCTTCGAGGTAGTCCTTCTTGATGGTCTCGGGGAGGTCGTCGTCGGCCCCCTTGGCCCTGCGGCTCGTGCCGAAGTGCTTGATGGCGAGGTTCATCAGCAGCACCGAGCCGTAGGTGATGGCGATGAGGATCGTCGCGAAAGCGCACGCGATGCCGTAGGCGCCCTTCTCGGCGAACTCGTTGATCTGCACCGTGATGAGCAGCACCGACGGCGTGACGAGCAGGATGATGGCCGAGATGGCGGTGATGGAGCGCACGAAGGCCGTCACGAGGCCGGAGAGGAACGACTCCTTGATGAGCGGCAGCGTCACGGTGCGGAACACGGTGAAGCTGTCGGCGCCCATGTCGTAGGCCGACTCCTCGATGGACTTGTCGATCTGCCGCAGGGCCGAGATGCCCGAACGCGTGCCGGTGGGCAGGGAGCGGA